>JAJTBL010000290.1 GCA_021286925.1 Spirochaetia bacterium
TGACCGTAATCTGGGCATCAGGAATTGGAGACGCACTGAGGGCCTTGTCGGCCACCAGGCGAATGCTGATACGCGGTGCGGAAAGCCCCAGGGTGCCTGCCAGCGTGCCTGCAGGTTCTATTATCAGGGCAATCCGGCTTATCTGCTCCCGTGCCTTTTTTGCGTTCCGCTCCAGCTTGATATCCGCGTTTTCGATATCCGATCCTGACGCGGCTGACATCGCTTCGATATATTTCATGGCGGCTTTGAGCGGGCTGTTGAGTCCTGCTAGTTCATCGCCCTCAGCTTCCGGCCGCGCAACCGCATCGATCTTTTCCTGGAAGAGATCCTGGATTCGCTTTTTTTCGCGGTTTAGGTCGCTGGTGGCGTAAGAAGCGAGAATATAGACGGTGACAATGCCGGTTTTGGGGTCAGTCCGAACATATTTCTGCTTGACTTGGAAGCCGGAAAGCCGGTTGGAGGACTGCGTTTCCACTGTCTGGCGGATTTCCGCGGAATACGCGTCAAGCGAAGCTTTGGCGGTCGCGCTCGAATTTACTTTGACGGTGACACCGATATACTGCATGATTCTGGCAATCAGATCAGCGGCTGCGTCATTGGCGGCGCTGGCTGTGTCCTTGCCGCTTGCCTGCCCGACAAAATAGGTATTACTGCTGTCAGGCGGCGGATTGGAGAGAACCCAATCGGGAACTTTGGGGGTTGTTGCGCACGATGCCAAAACCGCCAGCGTTGCTATACCGAGCAGGAACCATGCCCGCTTCGTTCTGAAATTTCGAACAATCCAAGTTTTCATAGTCTGCCTGTTCCTCTGCGAGAGAGATACGAAAAAAGGGAGCCCATCGGGCTCCCTCGCGTGACCAGCAAGCAATCATTTGCCTTCGCCGAAGAAATCCTTGGCAACGGTTCCCTGGACAAGATCCATGGCCCGTTTTGTTTCCGGGGTCGGCGGTGTATTGCCGGCGAGCTGGTTCAGCAGAATGTCAAACTGCTTTTTCAGCATGTCTTTATCGATCGTCCAGAGCTGGATGACCCGGTACAGCTGTTTGTCAGGCTTGTTGTCCGGCGTATAAGTCTGAACTTTGACCCACCAATCCGCATCTTTCCGGAAGCCGGTAAATTTCGCTTCCGCTACGCTGGCGACAAAGCGTTCGCCGTAGACCCCAAAGTTTTTGGAATCAGCGTCAGCGACGTTGGCGCCTTTAAAGGCATCTTTGACCCTGGTGGAAAGATAGCTTGCCAGTTCAGTCTGGGCCTGCATCCGCTCGGCGAGGAGCTGGGCGCTCTGCAGATTCTGCGCCTCAAACTGGGCAACGACAACCATCATATTCTTATAGTCAGGGAGTTTTTCGATTTCCCGCGGCCCGCCGATCAGGGCAAGTTCAACCCACTTGGGAGTTTTAACGCCAAAAGCAGTACCTTTATCCTCAAGCAGAACCTCTCCCTTTCTCAGCGGCGCTTTTGTCGCGCAGGAAAAGATCATCGACAGCATCATAACTGCGATTAGAACCATGGCAAACGCACTCTTTCGTTTCATCATTTCCTCCATTTCAAGACTTGTTTATCTTCATCATGGCCTAAAGACCAGAATTGAAGGTCAGAGATTTGCCCCGCATATAGACAAGATACATATCGGGCAGTATCGATGATTCAGCGGCTGCGTAGACCGCCTCCTGGACTTTCGCCTTGTTCATAAAAGCATAGACAGCGAAGCGGCTTTCATTCGGCGAGTACGAAAGCTGTTCGACCTCCCGCACCTTGCGAGCCAGAGCCTTCTGAAACTGTGCAACAGCCTTCGCGTCGGGCGTATTCTGAACGATGAGTTCATAGCGGATGCCTCTCGTCAGACTCGCGGCCATAAGCGCTTTGGATTGATCCATCACTTTCGGCATTGCCTGCCAGACGCTGGCGGTAATCGCATTCGCGACCGCGGAATCGGCGGATGAGGGGCTGAAAGCGGCCGGACTCATGAAGGCAAGAGAGCCAAGAAGAGTTGCGGTGGAAGTGTCGTAAATCTTGATATTACCCTGTGCGGTTGCATTGTAAGCGCCCATGGTGCCAGTCACGCTGGCTTTCAGGTCGATTTCGAGGTAGACATCCGCGTTGAATTTCTGGGCCAGGTATTGAATGATATCAATCGAGCCGCGCGTTTCGGCCTGATACGCGTCCAGCTGATCCTTTTTATTCTTTTCTATCTGATCAAAATCGATGACCGACATTCCCATTTTTTCGATGAGGTAGCGGTTAGCTTGCGACACCGCCATCTTGGCAAACCGCGGGTCAATGCCGGATGCGTCGTTGTAGAAAACCATGTATGAAAGCCTGCTCAGGTATGTGGCAAGAAATGCCTGCTCTTCCGCCGTCATGGCATAAGCGTCTTGAGAGCCCGCTGCCTGAGCCGGAGCAGGCGCCTGAATCGGAGGCTGGCTGGTGACAATGTTCTTTGCCGCGGTGTTCGGGTCTACCGGCTTTGGAACCGTGGTGGTTGTCGTTGCCGGAAAATCAGGCGTTGAGGTCCCTTGTACAATCGCCTTCGCGCGCTCCGATTCAGGGGGCGGGGCGGGTACAGCTTTCGGCGCGGATGTGCAGGAGAGAATTCCCGCTATAGAGACGGCACAGACGAACG
>JAJTBL010000291.1 GCA_021286925.1 Spirochaetia bacterium
CCATATGCCGCGCAACCATACTTCAGCAGTGTTGATCCTCGAAGAGGGTACGGAATTCGAGGGAAGATCGATTGGAGCAAGCCGCGCATCTCAGGGTGAAGTGGTTTTTACAACGGGGATGACTGGTTATCCGCAAAGCCTTACAGACCCATCCTACTACGGGCAGATCCTTGTTTTTACGTATCCGCTGGTTGGGAATTACGGTGTTCCGCTTCTTATGCGTTCTCCCAATGGCATTCCGCTGAATTTCGAATCAGAAAAAATTCATGCATCCGGCGTCATTGTCGCGCATTCCTGCGCCGAACCCAGTCACCATACGGGAAAACTGACCTTTTCCGAATGGCTGAAGCACGAGGGCATTCCCGGCATCGAAGGAATTGATACCCGCAAATTAACCAAGCTGCTGCGCGAACGGGGCGTCATGAAAGGGAAAATCCTGGTCGAGGGGACCGGCGCAGAATCAGAGCGAAAGCCTGAGTCTGATCCTTATGCAGAGACGCCGGTGCAGGCGGTTTCGATTCAGAAGCCTGTCCACTATGGGGCGTCTGTAAAAAACGGACTTGTCATCGCTGTTGTGGACTGCGGAGTGAAAGCGAACATACTTCGAATTCTGACCAATACCGACGCTACTGTCGTGAGGGTGCCGTGGAATCAGGATTTGAGCCTCATTGCGTATGATGGATTGTTTTTGTCCAACGGACCTGGCGATCCCAAAGCCTGTACCAAGACAATTGCGCAAATTCGAGCCGCGCTCGAGCACGATAAACCAATTTTCGGCATCTGTCTGGGTGCCCAGCTTATGGCGCTGGCTGCCGGCGCCGATACCTACAAGCTCAAATACGGACATCGGGGGCAAAACCAGCCCGCTATCGAGCATGGGAGTGCCCGATGTTATCTGACCAGCCAGAATCATGGCTATGCAATTCAGGAACAGACCTTGCCCGCAGGCTGGGAAGTTTGGTTTTCTAACGGGAATGATGGCACGGTCGAAGGCATCCGTTCATCCAACAAGCGCTTCTCTGCCGTGCAATTCCATCCGGAAGGCTGTCCCGGCCCTCGCGATACCGAATTTCTGATTGACGAGTTCATCACCAGGGTCAAAACCGGCAAGGAGGCGAAACGATGAACAATGCGAAATTCCGAAATACTTCTGCCGCCTTTCAGCATCAGCGGAAAAATCCCGGGAAAGTCCTGATCCTCGGCTCCGGGGGACTCAAGATCGGACAGGCCGGCGAATTCGATTATTCAGGTTCGCAGGCTCTCAAAGCGCTCAGGGAAGAAGGGATCAAGACTGTTCTTATAAATCCCAACATCGCAACCAATCAGACCAGCGAAGGCATGGCTGATTCAATTTATTTTTTGCCGCTGACCCCGGAATTCGTCCGCCAGGTGATAGAAAAAGAACAGCCCGATGGCATCCTGCTCTCGTTCGGCGGACAAACCGCCCTCAACTGCGGACTGGCGCTCCATCATGACGGCATTTTATATAAATACTCAGTCGAGGTGCTCGGCACATCAATCAGCGCCATCGAGCTGTCAGAGGACCGAAGGCTTTTCGCGGAGCATTTACAATCGCATGGCTGGAAAACCCCGAAAAGTTCATCAGCCGCAAATCCTGCAGAAGCGGCGGCGATAGCCGAGGAGATCGGCTATCCAGTCATGGTGCGCGCCGGCTTTGCTCTCGGCGGTGCGGGCTCTGGGCTCTGCAAAACGAGAAAACAGCTGGAAGCCCGGTGTGAACGGGCATTTTCGATTTCCCCGCAGGTTCTGGTGGAAGAATGGCTTGGCGGCTGGAAAGAAATCGAATATGAAATTGTCCGTGATGCATATGACAACTGCATCGCGGTGTGCAACATGGAAAATATGGATCCCCTCGGTATCCATACCGGCGAAAGCATCGTAGTCGCGCCGTCGCAAACGCTGACTGACGAAGAATACCATCGTCTGCGGGGTATTTCGATCAAGGTTGCCAGCAGTCTCGGAATTATTGGGGAATGCAACGTTCAATTCGCTCTGAATCCTGAAAATTCGGAATACCGAATTATTGAAGTCAACGCGCGGCTTTCACGCAGTTCAGCGCTCGCCTCAAAAGCCACCGGATATCCGCTGGCCTATGTGGCGGCCAAACTGGCTCTCGGGAAAAAACTGCCAGACCTCAGCAATAGCATTACGGGAATTACTACGGCATGCTTTGAGCCTGCGCTCGATTATGTAGTCATCAAAATGCCCCGGTGGGACCTTGGAAAATTCAAAGCAGTCAATCGACAGCTCGGCAGTGAAATGAAATCTGTTGGAGAAGTGATGGCTGTCGGCAGGAATTTCGCCGAAGCGCTTCAAAAAGCAGTCAGAATGGCGGGCAACAGCGACCTTTCAGTTTTCTGCCGGTCCAATGAGGAGTTTCCCACCAAATCAGCCCGGCGTGAACTCTCCATGCCCACCGACAAGCGGCTTTTCATGATATGTTCAGCCCTCGCCTCAGGTTTCAGCGAAGAGAAAATCCAGCGCCTTACAAAAATTGATGCCTGGTTTATTTCGGAAATCGCAGATATCGTTGCGCTGTCGAAGGAGCTGAAAACCGCCGGCAGCAGCCTCCTGCAGGATCCGCACCTTCTCATGAA
>JAJTBL010000292.1 GCA_021286925.1 Spirochaetia bacterium
CCGGGTGTGACAAGGGCAGAAAAATTGGGCGTCGTGTAGCCGGCAAGGTTGTCATTCAGATAGACTTTGGCTCCGACCTGATTGGATTGTATATTCAACGATGTTTTTGACTGGGCAAAGACGATACTCGTTCCAGCCAGGAAAACCAGCAGCATAGCCAGGATTCTTTTTTGCATGACAATCTCCTTTATGAATTATAAACATTTTCAATCGGACATTGTTTCACGTCAAGGTGAAAATGTTACTTTGACAGCCGTTTCCTTGTTCTTCTATGATAGCGGTTGACAATTGTCTGTGATAATACTATGTTATGCAAAGTATTTTGTAAAGGAGGGATTATGAAAAATCGCACTGTTTTCCTGCTTTGCGTGTTTCTTATCGCGGCAGGCGGCTCAGCCTGGGCACAGCTGGCATTCGGCGTGACAGGCAGCGCAAATGGCTCTACCAGCGCTTCGATTGATGACTTCAAAGACCGCTTTGAACGGGGAGAAGGCATTTTCTATGGCGGCTTTGTCGAGCTGGGGATGAGAAATCTCTGTCTCGGGACTTCCTGGGGGAAATCTTCCTATTCAGTCAATTTCGGCGGATCAAGCCTGACTCCCATGCAGGATCTCATGACTTACACCTATGCCCAGGGACATTTGTTTTCCTATAAAGCCTTTCTGGACCCTTTTTTCGAAGTCGGTTTCGGCAAATTCAAGGCTGATTATGCAAACAGTGCCGATGATACTGATGACAACAACCCCCTGAAGGCAAGCAGATTCCTCAATGCGGGCGGCGGTGTCGGTCTGAACTTCGGCCATGTCGGCATCTTTCTGAAAGTGCTGTACGCCATGCCTTTCGGCCAGCCGGTCCGTGACAGCACCAACAGCTACGATTTGGACGAATACTCCATTGAACCGCTGGAAGTTTTTATCGGAACCAAGATAATCCTATAATTATTCGTCAGTTTTCTGGGAGAGGCCGTCTTTCTGCATACATACAGCAGAAATGGCGGCTCTTTTTGTTTTCTTTATGCAAAAATGCATGATAATTCGTTTTACATATTGAACTTATTAGTTCATTTTCTGACTTGACGTCTGCTGAAAACCGGGCAATGATAGTATACAAGCCCAACAGAACAGTTGCACGCGTTCGCTCAACAAGTATGGGGAAAGTGGAGGTATGTATGCCAATGGGAGACAAGTACGGAACACATCGTGTCATCGAGCCAGCCGGAGCAATGCCGCAGACAGCGCAGAAACTGGACAATGATATGTCCAAGCTGTACGACAATGAAATTCTGGTAGATGTCATCGCGCTTAATGTCGATTCGGCAAGCTTTACGCAGATCGAAGAAGAAGCTGGCGGCGATGAGGCGAAAATCGGCGAAATCATTATGAATATCGTCAAAACGCGCGGAAAACAGCAGAATCCGGTTACTGGTTCCGGCGGCATGTTTATCGGAAAAGTGGCGAAAAGCGGTCCGGCACTGAAAGACCGGGATTTGAAAGTCGGCGACAAGATTGCCAGCCTTGTTTCGCTCTCCCTGACTCCGCTGAAAATCAACAGGATTCTCGCAGTGCACAAGGCAATCGACAGGGTGGAAGTCGATGCTCAAGCAATACTTTTCGAATCCGGAATTTATGCAAAACTGCCTGAGGATATGGATGAAGGTCTTGCGCTCGCGGCGCTCGATGTCGCCGGAGCTCCCGCGCAAACAGCCAAACTGGTAAAGCCAGGGGATTCTGTGCTGGTGCTTGGCGCTGGCGGAAAATCCGGACTCCTGTGCTGCTATGAGGCCAAGAAGCGTGTCGGTCCCACAGGCCGCGTCGTCGCGAACATCCATTCTGAGCGCTCAAGAAAAATTCTTGAAGAGCTCCATCTTGCAGATGAAATTGTTCAGGCTGATGCGAGCAAACCGGTCGAATTCCTGAACAAGGTTCTGCCCGCAAACAAGGGCCGCGAATTCGATATATCCATCAATTGCGTCAACATTCAGGGCTGTGAAATGGGCTCAATCCTGCCGGTTCGCGATAATGGCATTGTCTATTTCTTCTCGATGGCAACCAGTTTTACGCGGGCTGCGCTCGGCGCTGAAGGCATCGGCAAGGATGTGACCATGATTATCGGCAATGGCTACACAAAAGACCATGCGGAAATCACGCTCTGGGAACTCCGTGAAAATCCTGCTTTGAGGAAATTCTTCGAAACCCAGTACGTGAAATAAGGAGGTTTCCATGCCGGCACAGGAATATCCCAAACTGAAACTGGATGAATCCATGCGGCTTTTCGAGCAGGCGAAGGAAGTCTGTCCGGGCGGCGTCATGGGAATACGGCGCCCCTATAACTTTGTCCAGGGCGAATATCCGATTTTTATCGACCGTGGATACAAGGGGCATATTGTAGATGTGGACGGCAACGACTACATCGACATGCTCTGCGCCTATGGCCCTGTCATCCTCGGATATGACGAGCGCGAAATCAATGACGCGGTCAAAGCCCAGATGGATGAAAAAGGGTTCTGTTTTTCACTGGTGCAGAAAGTTCAGAACGATCTTGAAGAGCGGCTGACACACATTATTCCCTGTGCCGAGCAGGTTATTCTGGTAAAGACAGGCTCTGACGCGACGAG
>JAJTBL010000293.1 GCA_021286925.1 Spirochaetia bacterium
AATGACACCAAAAACGGAGAGCATGATGAATGAACAAAAATCGAATCAGGTAAAGACGTGGTTTCTCTCGTCCCTGGCGGCAGCCGCTGGCTTCACCGCGCTCATCGCTATTCTGAGTCCTGGACTCCAACGTTTCGTGAAACCTGAAGATCAAGGCCCCTCCTGGTATTACTGGCAGTTAGCCGAGCAGAATTTCTGGACGCATTTCAGCGCGTGGGCTTTGTATATCCTCCACCAGGTCTTTACCTGGATTGTTGTGGTGTGGATGCTCAAGGAAGGCAATCATCCTGACAGAATAACGAACCTCAACAAGACAGCCCTCTGGGGTAACCTCGGGTTCATGGCCTTGCATCTCATCCAGACCCATGTTCTGTATGACGGACTGGCACAGGATGTACCGGTATGGAGCAGTCAGCAGTCGGTCATCTTCATGCTGATCATCATGATTTACCTTCTCATACCGCGGCGCGGAATCGCGTTCGGACTCAATATGCCGCTCAAACGAAGAGTGTATGGCTGGATCAGGAAGTATCATGGGTTCTACATAAGCTGGGCGCTTGTCTATACCTTCTGGTTCCATCCCATGGAAGGTGATTATGGTTTGCTCACGGGGTTCTTCTACATGTTCCTCCTCTTTATTCAGCTTTCGTTTGCGGGTACGAAACTGCATACCGCTCTTGGGTGGCTGACGGTGCTGGAACTGACGGTTGGTCTGCACGGCCCGGCCATTGCCTTGCAGAAATATCTTGCCGAGCACGCTGGAGCATCGATTTTCGCGGATATCTGGCCCATGTTCCTGTTCGGTTTTGTCGGAGTCTTTGTTGTCACCGGTCAGTACGGCTTCAAGCTGGGGAAAAATACACGGATTGCTGTGTATGCAACGTATGCCGCATCTGCAATCCTGGTTTACAGCTTCCGGGGATTCGGGAGACTGTTCGAGATTGTCTTTATCCCGATTGCTCTGATCGGGGGAGCACTGCTGATGGCTGTGGCGGGCAATATCCTTTCCGGTAAGGATGGGCTGGTGCCATTGCGAAGAGTATCTTCCGAAAAGCAGTAATTTTTTCGCGATTGCTACTTGACTTGTGTTTTTATCTGTAGTATCAAGGCTTCAATCATGATTATTTCGACCTGCGCCGTAATTATTGTACTGTCCTCACTGATTATCCCGACAAGGGGTGTGAAGGAAGTATAACCTTACGGTTGCACGGCAACAGAAAAGGCCATCCTTCCTTCGGGGAGGATGGCCTTTTTTTTTAGCCCAGTCGGCGTCGAAAACAGCTCACAGGCGTGCCGCCTGCGGGATGATATTCAAGGAGGAGAAGATGAGGAACAGTTTCGAGTCGAAGATTTTCAAGACAGAAACCGTCTGGTTCGGGCCGCATGAGGAAATGGTAGTCCGCGGAGGTCGGAACCTCTTTCCGCTGCTGCCAAAGGCTTTTGATGGAATCAGGCAGATCGGCGTTCTCGGCTGGGGGAGCCAGGGACCGGCACAGGCCCAAAATCTGAGGGAGTCACTCGAAGGCACACATATAAAGGTAAAAGTAGGACTGCGAAGCGGCTCTGCTTCATGGAAGGCGGCTGAAGCGGCGGGGTTCACGGAAGCGAATGGCACGCTGGGAGAAATGATGGCCGTAGCCAGTGATTCCGATCTTGTGCTGCTGCTCATTGCGGATGCCGCACAGGCGGAACTCTATCCCGAACTCTTCAAGGTGATGAAAAAGGGAGCTACGCTCGGTCTTTCGCATGGATTCCTGCTGGGCGCGATGAAAATCAACGGGGATCGGTTCCCTGACCATTTGAACGTGATTGGCGTTTGTCCAAAGGGCATGGGGCCTTCAGTCCGCCGTCTGTACGTTCAAGGCAAAAGCGTCAACGGTGCAGGCATCAACGCGAGTTTCGCCGTCGAGCAGGACGTTGATGGCAAAGCAACCGATTACGCCCTGGCCTGGGCGGTAGCGATCGGCGCGCCTTTCATTTTCAAGACAACCCTTGAATATGAATATAAATCGGATATTTTTGGCGAGCGGGGTATCCTGCTAGGTGCTGTCCATGGGATTGTCGAATTTCTCTATCGATATTACCAGGCGCAGGGCATGTCCCCGGAAGAAGCCTTCCGTCATTCCGCAGAAAGCGTGACTGGCTCCATTTCCAAGACTATCAGCCACAAAGGCATCATGGGGGTGTATGAATCCCTTTCTGAAGAGGATAAAAAAGTGTTTCGAAAAGCCTATGGGGCGGCCTATGCGCCTGCATTCGAAGTGCACTATGAAAATTACCAGGAAGTGGCTTCCGGCAATGAAATCAAATCAGTCCTGCTCGCTGCGGAACGCATGAAGCGTATTCCGATGGGGAAAATCGATGAAAGTTCCATGTGGAAAGTCGGCGAGCGGGTGAGGGCGGCGCGCAAAGAAACAGAAATCCCGCTCGATCCTTTTACCGCAGGGGTTTATATTGCCTGCATGATGGCACAGATAGATCTGCTGGCTGAAAAAGGCCATGCCTACTCCGAAATTGTCAATGAGTCAGTCATAGAAGCAGTAGATTCGCTGAATCCCTTCATGCACTACAAGGGTGTTTCGTTCATGGTGGATAACTGCTCGACA
>JAJTBL010000294.1 GCA_021286925.1 Spirochaetia bacterium
AATGTCATTACTGGCAAGATGACTCCAGAAGAAGCTTATGATAAGGCGCTCAAAGATATCAAAGCTACCATTCAGTAATTAAATATCTCCTGACATCAGGTTGGGAGAAAATGGGGAGGTTTTTCAATGCGCGGTAAAAGTATTGCAAGATTTTTTATCGGTCTGATACTTTTCCTGTTTTCACTGATTTTCGCGTTTCCTTTTTATTATGTATTCGTTCTTGCAACTTGGCCAGGAAGCCGTGTATTGGAATTCCCTCCCCACCTTTTCTTTGGTCAGGGATTAAAAGAAAACTTCAATATTCTTTTTTCCCGAGTACCCTATTTAACCAACTTTATGAACAGCCTTGGAATTGCGGTTGTTTCAACCGTTACAGCAATCTTTTTCTGCACCATGGCAGGCTTCGCTTTTGCGAAATATCAATTCAAATTTAAAAAACAGCTTTATCAATTTGTCATCGCGACACTTGCGATTCCGGGGTTTTTGAATATTGTCCCCTTCTATAAAATGATGGTCGCATTTGGGTGGATGAATACTTGGCTCCCGCTGGTAGTTCCAGGAATGGCAGGTGCATTCGGGATTTTCCTCATGACCCAATTTATGGAAAATTCACTTCCAGAAGAAATTTTGGAAGCAGGTCGAATTGATGGCCTGACTGAATTTGGTCTCTTGATGAAAATCGCTTTTCCGCTCGCAAAGCCGGGAATGGCGATATTGGGTATCATTACCTTTATTGGTTCATGGAACAGCTTCACCAGCGCCATGATCTTTTTGCCTAATGTGAAAAAAACAACATTGCCGGTTGCCCTGTCAATGCTCAACTCCCGGGTTGATAACAACATGGGTGCCCTGATGCTAGGTACTGCGCTTTCGCTTGTTCCCCTGATTATTGTTTTCATTGCATTCTCCAAACAGATAATTGCCGGTCTGACAGCTGGCGCGGTAAAGAGTTGAGGTATACCATGAAAAAACTGCAAACCCAGAGCATTGCGCCTTATATTTTTATCAGTCCCTTTTTCATTCTCTTTGCGGTATTCGGCATTTTCCCGATTGGTTATTCCATCGTCATGTCATTTTTCAACTGGAAATTGACTGGGCCGGTCGGTTTTATTGGTTTTCAGAATTATATCAACGTTCTGACAGTTGACCCATATTTTGTGAAAGCAATCGGCAACACTGTAGTCTTATTAATTACTGGAAGTCTTTTACAGCATTTTATCGCATTGCCTTTGGCAATTATGGTAAATTCGAAGATTGTCAAGCAAAAAGAGTTTTTCAAGACAACCTACTTTTTGCCCTATGTCACCAGCACCGTAGCTGTTGTTATCATATTTTCAAATCTTTTCGATACAAATTTCGGCTTGATAAATTATGTTATCGAACTGCTCGGCGGAAAGCCATATCCTTGGCTTGCGCAGAGCGTTGGTATCAAGGTAGCGCTTTCTACCATCCTCAACTGGAAATATGTTGGCTGGAACATGGTCATCTACATTGCAGGACTGCAGAGCATTCCAGTTGACTTATATGAAGCTGCTGATATCGATGGCGCGGGGACCTGGAAAAAACATCTCGCAATCACACTGCCGCAATTGACACCGATCATTTTCTTTGCCGTAACCCTCAGTATTATCGGCGGTATGCAGATTTTCGAAGAGCCGTTCATTATGACCGGCGGTTACGAAAATCTTGGCGGCGACCAGAATTCCGGTTTGACGGCGGCGCTCTACCTCATGTTCACTGCTTTCAAGGCAGGACGGCTGGGCAAAGCCAGCGCGATCGCCTGGATTCTCTTTATTGTGATTCTTTTCTTGAATTGGATTAACAGAATCGTTACCAATAAACTCGCAGGAAAGGATTGATTTGTGCGGAATGAAACCATGAATAAGCAGGATCTCGATATCAAGAAAAAGCCGCAGGGAAAGTACGTAAACCTGGATGGCGAGCTGTTTTACAAAATTGAAAATCATGATTGGATGGATCCGTTTTTCATGAGCATCGTGAGCAGCTCGAACCATTGGCTCTTTGTTTCCAGTACCGGCGGGATCAGCGCGGGAAGATCTAATCCGGATGGGGCGCTTTTCCCGTATTACACTGATGAAAGGATATCTGAAAATTTTCGGAATACAGGGCCTGCGTCAATTCGAAACCCCGAATAGGGATGACTGCGTTGTGCGAAACATCTATAAGAATCTTCGCGGCAACAAAGTAGTATTTGAAGAGATCAATAGCGATATCGGACTCTCATTCAAATATTCATGGAGTACAAGTGAAAAGTATGGATTTGTCAGAACCGTATCGATTCAAGAATTGAGCGGCGAATCATGCACCGTGGATATTTTAGACGGATTGCAGAATCTGCTTCCCGCAAACACTGGTGCGGCGATGCAGATGAGATACAGCAATCTTCTTGATGCTTACAAGCGGGCTGAATTCTATACTGAGACAGGATTGGGAATTTTTAGCTACAACTCACTTCCGAGCGATCTTGCAGAGCCGAATGAATCCTTATCTGCCACAGTTGCCTGGCAGCGCGGACTGCCTGCAACAAAAATCCTGCTGTCATCGCGCCAGCTTGACGATTTCCGCCGGGGC
>JAJTBL010000295.1 GCA_021286925.1 Spirochaetia bacterium
TTCCAAAAAAGCCCAGCTCTCCTCTTCTCGCGATGGTATGATGGGATAGAACCTCGCGCCGACAGATTGGGCTGCGAGCCAGGCTTCCTGGGTTGTTCCCACCACCAGAATCGGTATTTTGTCAAAACCGTTGGTGACAACCATTCTCAGGTATTCCAGGATATTGCCCCGTTCGATGCCGGCGATTTTCCTGAATAAAGAACCCATGCCTGCCATCTCCCACTGACTGAGGGCAGAAAATTCCGGCATTGTGCTGTGAACGAGAACATCGGCGGAAGGTGCCGCAACAGGCAAAGATTCTAGAAAGGATTGGGCCTGGGCAAACCGCTGGACAGGCGGTTCCTTTTCAATGGCTCCCTGTGTCATTGAATACCAATCCGTGATAATTCGGCTTGGACTGCCAGCCGGAGAATCTGCAAGGGCAAGCAGATTCTTTTCCTCGGAGGCTAAAAATGCATCCAATGTTTTGATGATGGCTGCCCTTCGCACCGATGGATGTTTTTTATTCAGAAGCCGAAGACTCGCAGCCAAAATAACAAACGGCGAACTGCCGCGAAGACGGGACTCGAGGGCTACCTGCCGCCATATGTGACCGCAGAGCAAGGGTTCCTGCCCCATGGAAAAACAGGCAGTAAAAGCGGGCACATAGACATGCTCGCAATAAGCGGTCAATGAATCGAAGACAGCCCCTTCAGACTCTATAATGAGAAGCACTTTTTTCCGGAGAAGATCACCTGATTCGGGATTTGCCGCCGGATTGGATCCGGTGTTTTCACGAAGCCGGCTTTGAGAAGTCCTTGAGCGTTTTTTGTTTTTTGCTCCGGAGGATACTAAGTTGTCTAGAAAGGTGGTGCTTCTCAATGCGGCGGCTCCCTCTAGCCAAATATCGGCAGATATCAGCCCCGGCTTGAAAAGCAATTCATCCAAGATAGCGGGCACGGCGCGGCTACTTGACCGGATTCTGCAAAAACTGGATGCTTTCAGTCATGGCAAGATTGGATTTCAGCACAAGCGACGATGTTTTTGACTATCTCATGCGCTATGTAAATGTCGAAAAAGGGCAGAAAACTGAATTCAAGCTGGACAGAATGCAGTTTCTTGCAGAGCAGCTCGGCAATCCCCATCTTGGAAGGCTGACAATCCATATTGCCGGCTCAAAGGGCAAGGGGTCTGTTTCCAGCATGTGCGCATCGGCGCTTGAAGAAGCCGGTTTTAGAACTGGTCTCTACACAAGTCCACACTTTATCAGATGGAAAGAACGCATTTCTTTTCCAAATAAAGAATTGGAAGAAAATACGCTTATATCTGCAGCCAAGGAGGTTCTCGCATTGGTCGACGGAAAGCCAGCGGAATTCTTTCCCGGTTCGGAACTGCCGACCTATTTTGAACTGACGACACTCATCGGGTTCTGTGCTTTCAGACGTGCAGGATGCACCGCACAGGTGATCGAAACCGGGCTCGGCGGAAGGCTCGATTCTACCAATATTGTCATTCCGGATGTTGCGATCATCACGACCATCGAGCTGGAACATACCCAGTTTCTCGGAACGACCCTTGCAGCCATTGCCGGAGAAAAGGCTGGCATAATCAAGGAAGACAAGCCATGCTGTATCGGGTTTCAGAAGCCAGAAGCCGAAAGCCAGGTGTTGCAAGTTTTCAGGATGACGGCTAAGCAGCGAAACTCGCCTTTGTTCGAAGCGCGGGATTTGATTCGAATTGACAACATCCAGGTTGCTGAAGCTGGAACCTCGTGCAGAATGTTCGGAATGATCCCGGCGAAACCCCAACTGCCTCGCTCTCTGCCGCCCCAGCTTGAAAAGCTTCTGAAGGATGGATTGGAGCTTTCCAGTCCCATGGTCGGGGAAATCCAGGCCCAAAACATGGCGCTTTCTCTCACCGCGCTCGCTATCGCCGTACCCGGCATCTCAAAAGCGGCAGTTGCACGCGGATTTTCGAAAGCAAGACTGCCGGCTCGGTTTGAAATCATTTCGTCCAAGCCGCCCATTGTCCTTGACGGTGCGCATACCCCTGATTCAATTCAGCTGACTGTCAAAACCCTGAACCAGCTGTTTCCGGCCAAGCCCGCGGTCTTGATTTTTGCTTGTGCCATCGATAAAAAGCATGAAGAAATGGCGGAAATCCTCGCAGGCTCCGAACCTGGGAAAGAACGCTTTCAGGAAATCATCGTGACGAAGCCGGGCGACTTTAAACAAAGTGATCCGGAGCGAATTTTCCAGAGCTTCGCGAAATACTCGAAAAATGTCATGCTCATTGCGGATACCGAAAGCGCGGTGATTGCGGGCTTGAAAAAAAGCCTGCAAAACGATGCGGTCCTGCTTATTGCCGGGTCTTTCTATCTCTGCTCCGAAGCCGCGAAAATACTGGGGCGAAACGTAATAGCCTGAGGGTTTTTTCAAAATGCAGATGCATTTTAAAAAACCACTGTTCAATTGCGCGCGTTTCACAGCGGTTATCCAGAACCGCAAGAAACCGCAAAGCCAATTTCAATAATAACAAGGTTTTGAAATTGGCCCGCCTTTTAGAGCAATGAAACCAGACTCTGAACCAAACCG
>JAJTBL010000296.1 GCA_021286925.1 Spirochaetia bacterium
GCCAGCTGACTTGTAAACGCCTTTGTCGAGGCAACCGCGATTTCAGGCCCCGAATGAACATAGATGCCGCCATCTGATTCACGGGCAATCGTTGAACCGACCACGTTGCAGATTCCGAGCACGGTTCCGCCTTTTCTCTGGATTTCTCGCATCGCATAGAGCGAATCCGCGGTTTCTCCCGACTGGCTTACGGTAAACCAGAGGCTGTCCTTTTCCACAACAGGATTCCGGTATCGAAGTTCGCTCGCAAGTTCAGCCTGGGCAGGAACGCGTGCTACCTGTTCAAGCAGGAATGAGCCGACCAAGCCGGCATGCCAGCTTGTGCCGGCAGCAATCACCTTGACCCTGCTGATATCGGAGAGCGCTTTTCTTCCAAGATTAAGGCCACCCAGTTTTGCAGTCGCGTTTTCAGCATCCAGGCGCCCGGAAATGGCTCGCACGATAGATTCAGGCTGTTCGAAAATTTCTTTTTCCATGTAGCAGGGAAATTCGCCCTTGTCGATGGAGCCAAGCTCCCAGCTGATGGTATCGACTGCTTTATCGACATGCTGTTCGAGGCGGTTGGTGATGGTGAAAGCTCCAGCGTTGATATCCACTATTTCCCCATCGTTCAGATACACAACTTTGTCAGTATACGCGACCATGGCGGTGATATCGCTGGCAAGGAACATTTCGCCTGAGCCCACGCCTACGACAAGCGGCCCACCATTGCGCGCACCGACGATCCTTCCGGGTTCGTCCGCATGGATGCAGGCTATTGCGTAGGTTCCGGACAAATGCTGCAAGGCTTTCAGCAGCGCCTTGAGAAGGTCACCTTCATAATATTGTGCAATGAGGTGAGGAATCACTTCGGTATCGGTTTCGCTCTTGAAAGCACAGCCCTTTGCCTGCAGCATGGACTTTATCGCTGCATGGTTTTCGATAATGCCATTATGGACAACCGCAATCTTTCCCGACATATCGGTATGAGGATGCGCGTTGACCTCAGTTACGCCGCCATGGGTAGCCCAGCGGGTGTGGCCGATGCCCCATGAACCTTCAAGATTATTCGGCACTATCGATTTCAGCGCCGCAATTTTTCCTACTGATTTGATAATTGTGAGCTCGCCGCCTTGCCCGGATTCTTTACCGACAACGATCCCTGCGGAGTCATAGCCCCGGTATTCCAAACGCCGCAAGCCTTCCAGGAGTATTTTTGAAGTGTTCCGGGGCCCGGTATATCCGATTATTCCGCACATAATCTGCTCCTTTGTTATGATTTTAAAACTATTGAGCCTCTTCCAAAATGCATCTGCGTTTTAAAAGACCACCATTTGAATGATGAGTCTTTATATTACTGCAAAACAGAGCACATGCAAGACTTGCCGCAGAAAAACTTGCAAAAATACTGGTTCGGGGCTACATTCAGCTTCATGGAATTGGCTTTTTACCGATTTGAATCGGTCAGTTCAACCATGGATACAGCCCGAAGCCTCATCCAGCAGGGCGTAACCTCACCAGCAGCTGTTGTAGCACGATATCAGACGAATGGCAGGGGCAGGATTGCCGGAAGAACATGGGAAGCTAAGCCAGGCTCTTCTTTGCTCACCACCATCATGCTGCCGGTTTCACAGGTTCCGGCGGAAGCTCTAAGCTTGAAAACAGGGCTCGCCCTTGCCTTGGCGCTTGAGGAACTGGCCAGCGCACAGGGTTCTGCGGGTTCCCGCTTTCTGCTGAAATGGCCGAACGATATTCTTGGCTCTTTAAATCCTGCTGATCCGGACTCATTCAGAAAAATGGCCGGCATTCTCATCGAGCAGTCGGGCAGTTGGTTTCTAATTGGAGCAGGTTTAAATCTGAAAAAAGGAGCATTTCCGGAAGCGCTTGAAAATACCGCAGTCAGTCTGGAAGAAATTCTAGGTCCCCTGCCGCTGCCAGATCAGGAAGAAACCTTGATACAGCGGACTTACGAAAATATTCTTGCTGCTTCTGCCAGTGATAAATGGGAAACTGCCTATATCAGCAGAATGTGGAAACGCGGCATGAGTGTTCAGTTTACAGAAGGTCATCCTGAGCAGGGCAGAGTTTTACAAGGAATTCTGGAGGGCATTGACCGCGCAGGCCAGATTCTCATCAGGCTGACAGATGGAAGTCTCCGGTCATATTCCTCAGGAGAAATTTCGCTGGTGCGGTCATCGGCGCAATGACCAGCGCCGATGATATCTCAAGAATGCTGAATCAAAGCGCCAAATCGGCATAGCTCTGTTCGATGCAGGAAATCATCCTAGAGAGCATCGCATTTGCAGGGACGGGAATGCCCAAACGAGACGCCTCGTCTACAACAACTTTCGCGAAAGCGTCCACTTCTGTTTTGCGATGGGCCTCGACATCCTGCAGCATGGAAGTTTTCCCTTCCGCACCAAGCGTGTCCAGGATCGCAAACAGCGAATCAATGTCTGCTGCAGAAATCGCGACACCAAGCTTTGCCCCGAGTGCAACAACTTCTTCCATGGTTTCGCGGACTAAATCACGGGCAATGACATTCTTCTGAAAAACACCGTACGGCGCTCA
>JAJTBL010000297.1 GCA_021286925.1 Spirochaetia bacterium
TTGAGAAGATATGCCTTGATAAAATCATCAATGAGATTTTCAGGATTGACGGTCATAAGATGCACATCCAGTGGCAGTCTGGTCCGCTTTCGAATGTCGGAAATCATTTTTGCACCGAAGGAGATCGGCGGCACAAATTGGCCGTCCATCACATCCGCATGAATCCAGTCAGCACCGGCTTCTTCTATAAGCTTGATTCCTGCAGCAATATCGGCAAAATCGGCAGAGAGTATGGAAGGAGCAATCAATGGTCGTTTCATAATGCATCACCCTATCATATTTCGATTTTAATTTCGATATCAAAAGCGGAGAATGCCCGATTTTTCTGCATCCTGAACGCCCCATTCTGCTAACTCCGACGCGCATAATGTCAGCTGTAAAACCTGAGCTACCGTTGACTCGCCCGCCTTCAATCGGTTAGTATGGAAAATTGAAAGCACCGCGGCTTTTTCAAAATGCTGATGTATTTTAAAAGGCCGACTTTTAATTTCGCGCGGTTTGCGGCGGCTCAAAAGAACTGCTGAAAACCGCATAGCCAATTTCAGGTTTGGATGTAAATGGCAAAAGAAGACAGCGTGAACAGTCTCCTTTCTAATGGATATGAATGTCTCAAGAACGCTGATCTGGCGACAGCCGGACGCTTTTTTGATGAAGCACTTGGAAAGGATTATGATAACGAGGAAGTCCTTTTTGCCATGAAATGCAACCTTTTCTGGATTGAACAGCTTGAGACTGCAGCTGGAATAGAGCCACTGCTCGATCGCGGCGATTTCATGATGGAACAGTGGCGTGCTTTCCAGGTGTTTCTTTCAAGAATTTCCGGAAACTCAGATCGCGCGCTGTATGCTTTCAAACGAATGGTTTTCAGCGTAGCTCTGGATTTCTTTCTTGCGCTGCCTGATGAATCCAAAAAATCCCTCGGGATAGCGCTTGATTTCCGAATCGGGCGCTGCAGAAAAGCACTCGGTGATTACGAAACTGCGATCAAGCATTTTGAACGGGTGGTGAAATTCAGAAAAGATGATGCTCGCTACCTTGCCGAATTGGCGGATTGCTATGCCATTTCAGGCGACCAGCGGCTTTCCAAAATGATGTTCAGGGATGCTTTTTTGTTTGAACCTGATACGATCGATCTCGAATTTCTGGAAGCCGGCATGATTCGAAAGCTCGAAGAGCTGGCCGCTGAGTCTGGTCATTCTGGTTCCATGGTGAACGAATGGATCCCGGTTTACGGCGAGCTGACAGGAATTTTCGATGCCAAGCGCGAAATGTCCCAGGCGGAAGTCGCTCGACTGAATTCATCGATTTTGCACATGGAAAATGAGCGCAAAACCTATCCGGCAAGAACGGAACAGCTGAAGCCAAGACTTCTCAATCAATATTTCAGATATATTGATTATCTGAAACTTTCCCAATCCGATCCCAGCCGCCTCGAAAAGGTTTTGCTGAAAATCAGATTGCTTGATGAAGATGTCTACAAGAAGTATGTATCATAGAGAGGAGAATGAAATGTCAGATAACCAGCTTGTTGATAAAGTGCAGCAAATGCTCAATGAGGAAAAGTGGACACGGACGACACTTTCCAATTATTCCATTTCCAGTCTCAAAGAGCTGGACGCACTCATCGAAGAGGCTGAATCGCTCAACTGCAAGGCGGAAATCAATGACCTTTGCATGGAGCACCTTGCCAACACCAGGAATTCTGTCATCGCTCTCTATATTGCCGGTATCGCAAATCTGTCGAAGCAGCCCATGGATGAATCCTACATGGTTCAGCTCATGGACCTCTTTGCCGAGAGTAAAAGGACGAATATTGTCGAATATCTGTGTGAGAGAATCCTTGATTTTGGAGAAAACCGGATAGCGCTGGCTCGGCTTGCTGAATGCAAGGAAGGCGAAGAAAAGGCTGATGAAAAATTCGCTCTCTGGGAACGGCTCATCAAAGTCGATTATGAGGAAGCTGACATCGTCAAACTCATCGCCGAGCGCAAAGACAAGCAGGGTGACCGCCAGCAGGCTATAGAATATTACAAGAAAGCCCTTATTCGCTATATTTCCAAGGGTCTGCCAACCAACGTCCGCGAAATCTGGCAGAAACTGGTTGAATACTGCCCGCAGGATCTGGATTATTTTTACCACATCCAGAAAAAAATCGCATCCCAGATTTCACCTGACAAGGCCGCGATGCTGCTCATGGACCTCTACAACCATTACAAGAGCCTGAAGGAGTGGGACACGGCGCTTGATATACTCAAGCTTATTCTTGAATATGACGAAAAAAGCCCTGCTCTCCGGCGTGAATTCATCGAATGCTATTCGGGAAAGTACGCAGGGCATTCACGTTTGCAGGACTATCTGCGGCTTTCCAATATCAATCAGTCATACCGTTCATTGCATGAAGCGATAGCCGAATTCGAGAAGCACATTTCCTTCGATATCGGCAATTTTGTTTTCCACAGAACCTGGAACATAGGCCGAATTGCGAACATTCAGGGCGATGAAGTAACCATCGATTTCGCAAAATCCCGAGGCCATAAAA
>JAJTBL010000298.1 GCA_021286925.1 Spirochaetia bacterium
CCTTCGCCTCTATGGATGGCCTCGGCTGGTACATCATGGACGCGTGGTCGCGGGTTGATTACCTCGACATGTACGCAGCAATCCTGACACTTTCGCTGGTTATTCTCATCCTGTTTCTTCTGCTTGATCTTGTCGAAACCATCACGCTCAGGTGGCGGGAGCTCGACTGAAAAAAAAACGGCTGCCCGCTCCAGACGGCGGACAGCCTGTTTCGTTGACAATGCAGTTACGGCTCACGGAGAGCCCGTACCTGCTTAAAAACTCCCCTTATTCCTGCTTTTCGATCTTGGCTTCCGGCAAGACCCGGACAAGGTTTTCGTTGAAATCGATGGAAACATCTTCTCCCTCAGCCGCGATTTTTTTGCCCGAGGGGTCGTCCACCTGAACCAGAATTTCGCCATAACCGGTTTTTACGAACACTTCCACGCTTGAACCCAGGTAGACACGGGCTGAGACCGTGCCGCGCACCAGCCCTTCTTCCGGAGGAAGCAAGCGCAGGGACTCAGGCCGGGCCATGATAACTGCCTTTTCGCCCACGCTGCAGCCTTCAGCCTTGTTTCCCGCCTTCACGTGCCTGCCTTCCATGAGGCAGCGGCAAGAGCCATCCGGCTCAACCGCTTCTAGGGTAACCGGGAAAAACGCAACCTTGCCGACAAAGCCCGCAACAAAGACCGAGTTAGGCCGTTCATAAATATCATTCGGCGACCCAATCTGCTGAATTACCCCATCCTTCATGACGATGACCCGGTCGGAAAGGCTCATTGCCTCGATACGGTCATGGGTGACATAGATTGCCGTAATCCCGAGGGATTTCTGAATTTTCCGGATTTCCACCCGCATCTGTTCGCGCAGGAGGGCATCAAGGTTGGAAAGCGGCTCATCCAGCAGCAGCACTTGCGGTTCCACCACAAGGGACCGGGCCAGCGCGACACGCTGCTGCTGGCCGCCCGACAGCCGGCCGGGAGAACGCTTGGCGAGCGCTTCAAGGCCGACCAGCGCCAGGGCTTGTTTGACGCGCGCTTCTATGGTTGCGTTATCGAGTTTGCGGATTTTCAGCCCATACGCGACATTCTCCTCCACATTTAAGTGGGGGAACAGGCCGTAGGACTGGAACACCGTTGCCGTCTCCCTGCCATTGGGCGGCAGATAGGTAACATCCTTGCCGCCAATCAGAATTCTCCCTTCGGTAGGGAGTTCAAAGCCGCCGATCATTCTGAGGGTTGTCGTTTTGCCGCACCCAGACGGACCGAGGAGGGTTACGAGCTCGCCAGGCTGGATTTCGAAGTCAGCGTTTCTCACCGCATGGACTTCTGCCTTTGTCTTGGGATCCCTGAAAGTCTTGGAAACCATTTCCAATTTAACCGGTACTGATTGCACTGCCATAATTCTTCCTTTGATTATTGCACCAAGGCTCTTTCAAAATGCCGATGCATGGTAAAAGAGCTACCTTTCAGTGCGCATGTTTCACAGCGGTTCAAAAGAGCCGCAAGAAACCGTAAACCAATTTCAAAACAAAACGAGTCTTAAAATTGGTTACGCCGTTACAGTCTTTTCAAGATGTTCGCTCTGCCGAATCAACAGGCGCATAAGGCCGAACACCGCCAAAACAATGATGATAAGCGTTGTCGAAAGAACGCTCGCCAATCCAAAACGGATATTTTCCGAGAAGTTGTAAATCTGGATAGTGATATGATACCACCTGGCGCTGATAAGAAAGATGATGGCGCTGACGGCGGTCATGGATCGGACAAAGGTGTAGGACATACTCGAAATAAAGGCAGGCCGCAGCAGCGGCAGAATTACGGTTCTGAAGATGGTGGCCTGATCCGCACCAAGATCCGATGCAGCCTCCTCAATCGAAGGGTCTATCTGCCGCAGTGCGGCAACACCTCCCTCCAGCCCGACCGGGAGTTCGCGGATTACATAGTTGATGACAAGAATCGCTCCGGTACCGACCAGCAAAAGCGGCGGTTTGTTGAACGCCAGAATGTAGCTGATACCGACCAGGGTTCCAGGAATCGCAAAGGGCGTCATGATAAGCCCTTCAAGCAGGCGCTTGCCGGGGAATTTCTTCCGAACGACAAGTACTGCCGAGATCATGGCTAAAAGGCCAGCGATCGGCGTCGCGATGCCTGCCAGCGTCATGGTGGAGAAAAGCGCCTGCTTGCCCCTGGTCAAAGCTTCTCCGATATTCGCAAGGGTAAAGGTATAATCAATACCCCAGTTTTTCACAAAGCACCCTGCGACAATTGTACCGTACAGAGCGACAATAAAGGCGCTCACGGCAATGACAAAGGCGCTGAGCGCTTTCCGGGTGCCTGGTGAGGCGAGGTCGGAAAGACGCATCGAAGGTTTCCCAGTCACAACCACAAAGGATTTCTTGCTTACCCATGCACGCTGGGCGAAAAAGGCTGTCAGCGTCGGCAATAGCAGCAGAATGGACAGCGCCGCTCCATTGCTGATTCGATTCATGCCCGTGACTTCTATGAATGATTCCACGGAAAGAACACGGTAGGAACCAGACAGCAAGAGCGGGT
>JAJTBL010000299.1 GCA_021286925.1 Spirochaetia bacterium
CCCTCCGCATCTATCTGTCGGAAGCCGGCAAATCTTTAGTCGGAGCGCAGGCAGGAAATGAAGGTGTCGCCTTTTTCTCAAAGCTGATCACCGGCCAGAATCAAGAGCCTGAAATCCAAGACAGTTATATTTATGAAACACTGATCCCCTTCCTCGCCCAAGAGAAAATCGACGAAAAGCTCTGGATCTCGGGATATTATCTTGCAAGGCTTTTGCAGGTATCCAATAGAGAACAGCTGGCTGGCATAATTTTTCTGGACCTGACAGACAATGCACCAACAAGCGCCGATGCCGCCAGTGCGTTGTGGTACTGGATGGACATAACCATGCGCCGCATAGCCGATACAGCAACAGACGAACTCGATTCCGCCGACAGCACTGTCCTGCGCTCAAAACGGTCGCTCGAATTCGCCGCGCTCCTGGAAGCCAGCCAGCGATGGAAAAATCCTTCATTTTTCGATGACATCCTGGATCGATTTACACGGACAATTCTGAAAGAAAAAAATCATGGCGACATTCTGGTTCTCAATCTCCTGCTGGCGGACAGGATATCGGTATCCATGAAAACCCGCTGGCTCTATCTTTGCGGAAGATTAATCGAGGAAGGCCTTGCCGTACCGCAATCAGCATTGCAGGCAGATCAGAATCCCGAAAATGCGCAAAATTCAGTTCGCCAAGAATTGCCCGCGCTAGACCGGCAATTTGCGGCAAAACCCTATTTTGAAAGCATTCTCGCGATGGACAGTGCGGAAGAATATTATAGAACCATGGCTTCCTGGCGTCTTGGCAGAGATATTCCGTTTTTAAAATCCATCCCGCAGAATCCAAATGGGTCGCGCGCATCGATTCTCACAACATCGACAAATGGCAAAGCAATCGCTGAAAATGGCTATTCAGAAAAGCTGAAACTGGTGAAAAACTATCTTCTCTACGATCTGGACGAGATCGCGGCCGCGACTGCAACAAGCCTTATCGGCAGTATCGACTCGCAGACACTCGCAGGGCTTGCATTCGATCTTTCATCGGAAAATCAGCATTACGCAGCGTTGCGGCTTGCAAGAGAAGCGATTTACCGCGGGGCTGCATCGCAGTATCCCGGGCTTTATGCGCTGCTCTATCCAAAAGCCTGGAATGAACCGGTGCGGCAGTTTGCCCAAAGCATGCATGTCCCTGAAGCTTTATTGTATGGGATAATTCGTTCAGAAAGTGCATTCAATCCCAGAGCTGTTTCGTCGTCAGGCGCCGTGGGTCTGACACAGCTCATGCCTGCGACCGCGCGTGAAACCGCGGCCGGCCTGAAAATGAGCAATTACTCACTGACTAATCCCGAAGACAATCTTAAAATTTGGATTGACCTATTACTCGTACATGCTTGCCCGTTTCAACAATAAGCCGATGCGGGCCATGTTTGCCTACAATGCCGGACCTGGAAGAATGATCACCTGGAACAAGGAATCAGGAGAACTGCCTGACGATATTCTGCTGGAAACACTTCATCTCGCTGAACCGAAACAATACGCAAAGAATATTATTCAGGCTGCGCTGGCGTACGGAAAAATTCATTATGATGTAGCCGAAGCCGATATGCTCAATTTCCTCGTGCTGGGGAAACCGATACCCGATAAAGCTGTGCCAGCGCCTGAACCTGCCGCGACAGCAGAAGCTGTTATTGTGCCACCAGCGTCTGAAACTCCTGCATCGGCATCAGGCGATTCAGCAAAAATACAGAGCGGTAATGTGCCGTGATATTTTTTTCGCACGCTTATTTGACACTCGCGCGGTAGAGCCTGTCATTGATTGCGCGTCCCAGCCCTTCATCAGGACATTTTTCCGCAATCAGCACTGAAAATTGTCTGCTATCGAGTTCATGCAGCAGCGCGAAGAGATTCGCGGCGGCATCACGCAAATTTCCGTTCGGCGAAAGCGTAAATACCATGGGAAATCCTGCGTGCTTAGCTTCCTGCGCCCGCGCATCATCAAAAACGACGACAGCAACCGAGCCGAGATCCATTCCCTCAATGAGGCGATGCGCATTGCCAATATCAAGTGTGCCGTATTCAAAAAGAAAAAGCGGAGTGGAAGGCGCATAGTGGCTGTCCAGCTGCCCTGGGCTCGAAACCACCGCGGATTTTTTCTCTGGCATTTCCACTGGTCCGATAATTTCGATAATGCGTTCCAGCGGCATGCCGCCCGGCCGCAAAATTTTCGGCACATCACACGTCATATCGATAACCGTTGACTCGAGACCAACTTCACAGGCACCGCCATCAACCAGATAATCGATTTTTCCTCCCAGCAGACGCGCGACATGCTCAGCCCGTGTCGGTGAAATATAGCCAAAGGGATTGGCGCTCGGCGCGGCTATCGCAGTGCCCGAAAATTCGATTATTTTTCGCGCAATCGGATGATTCGGAAAACGAACCGCAACGGTTGGCAAACCTGAAGTAACAATATCGGGCACTTCGGGACGCTTGGGAAGGATCATAGTCAGGGGCCCGGGCCAGAGATGATCAGCCAGCACTTGT
>JAJTBL010000300.1 GCA_021286925.1 Spirochaetia bacterium
CCAGCACGCCATCGCCAAATGGTGCGACGCAGATATCATCGTTTATATCGGCTGCGGAGAACGCGGCAATGAAATGACCGATGTTTTGACGGAATTCCCGCATCTTGTGGATCCACGGACCGGACGCTCACTGATGGAACGCACCATTTTGATCGCCAACACCTCAAATATGCCGGTCGCTGCACGTGAGGTTTCCATCTACACAGGCATCACCATCGCTGAGTACTACCGGGACATGGGCTATCATGTCGCAGTCATGGCAGATTCTACATCCCGATGGGCTGAAGCGCTCAGAGAGTTGTCAGGGCGGCTTGAAGAAATGCCGGCCGAAGAAGGTTTTCCGGCATATCTGCCGTCACGGCTTGCCGAGTTCTATGAACGCGGCGGCATGGTGACAACCCTGGAAGGGAAAAGCGGCTCGGTTACCATCATCGGCGCAGTTTCACCCCCCGGGGGAGACTTTTCCGAACCTGTCACTCAGCACACCAAGCGCTTTATTCGCTGTTTCTGGGCCCTCGACAGGGACCTCGCGAATGCCCGCCACTATCCGGCCATTTCCTGGAACGACTCATATTCGGAATACACCGACGATATTTTCCTGTACTGGAATGAAATTACCCCAGCCTGGCAGAAGCTCCGTTCTCAGGCTATCGACATCCTGAAGCGCGAACGGAAGCTGGCTGAAATCGTCAGGCTTATCGGACCTGATGCCCTCCCGGACGAACAGCGCCTTGTACTCATGACCGCAGAATTAATCAAAACTGGATTCCTCCAGCAGAGCAGCTTCGATGCGGTCGATATGTACTGCAAGCCGTCCCGGCAGGTTGCCTTGCTTCAGTGCATCATCATGTTCCATGAAGAAGCCGCTGCCGCGGTCAATTCCGGCGTACCCTTGCCCAAAATAGCCGCGCTTTCCCAGCGGGAAAAGCTTGCACGTCTGAAAAGCACGATGACCAACGATGATCTATCGCCTGCCCATGTCCTGCAGGATGAAATAAAAGCGGTGTTCGCCGATCTCCGGGCACACTATGAAAAGGCGGCACATCTATGAGAGGGATTGAATATCGCGGTCTTTTGAAAGCCGATGGCCCAATTGTGATTGCGGCGCGTCGGGAAAACGCAGGATTTTCCGAGCTTGTTCAGGTCCGGGACAGAAACGGCGAAGTCAAACTGGGAAGGGTTGTGGACCTTTCCGAACAGGCTGTCGCCATCCAGCTTTTTTCCGATACATCCGGTATCACCATTCACGATGCCTGGGTCGAATACCTTGAAAAGCCGCTCCAGTTCCGCGTCGGCGATGATATTATCGGGCGAATTTTCAACGGTCTCGGCGAGCCGATCGACGGTTATCCTGCCATATTCTCCTCGGATCTGCGGGATATCAATGGTCAGCCGATAAATCCCTCTGCCCGTGTCTACCCGCGAGATTTTATCCAGACCGGCATCTCTGCCATCGATGGCATGAACACCCTGATCCGCGGTCAAAAGCTCCCTATATTTTCAAGCAACGGATTGCCGCACAACAAACTCGCCGCTCAGATTGTCCGCCAGGCTCAGGTGCGCGGCCAGGACAGCCAGTTTGCCATTGTTTTTGCGGGTATGGGCATCAAATATGATGTTGCCCGCTATTTTATCAGTGAATTCGAAAATTCCGGCGTCCTTTCGCGAGTTGTCATGTTTCTTTCCCTCGCTGACAGCCCTTCCATCGAAAGGCTCGTCACGCCCAGGACAGCCCTGCCCGCCGCCGAATATCTTGCCTACGAAAAAAACATGCAAGTGCTGGTTGTGCTCACCGACATGACCAATTACTGCGAAGCCTTGCGGGAAGTCTCCGCCGCCCGGAATGAAGTGCCCTCAAGAAAAGGCTATCCTGGCTACCTCTATTCTGACCTTGCCTCGATCTACGAGCGTGCAGGGAAAATCGAAGGCTGTTCGGGTTCCATCACACAACTGCCCATTCTTTCCATGCCCAATGATGATATCTCCCATCCCATACCGGATTTGACAGGCTACATAACCGAAGGGCAGATCGTGCTCGAGCGGGACATGTCCCAGCGCGGCATCTATCCGCCGATAGCAGGCCTTCCCTCGCTCTCCCGCCTCATGAAAGATGGTATCGGCGAAGGCATGACGCGTGAAGATCACCGCGACTTGGCCGCCCAGCTGTTCTCCGCTTATGCCTATGTCAAATCGGTTCGCGATCTGGCGGCGATTATCGGAGAAGAAGAAGTTTCGGAGCGGGATAAGTTGTTCCTTGCCTTTGGCGAACGGTTTGAGCGCGAATTTCTGGCGCAGGGCGAACGCGAAAATCGAACTATAGAACAAACCCTCGATATCGGATGGAAAGTCCTGTCCGTCCTTCCGCGGGAAGAATTGCTCAGAATCCCGGAATCCTTGCTGAATAAATATCTTCCTGCCGCTCAATCCCCAGATGGCGGGGAAAGGAGCTGAGATATGGCTCAGCCGATGCCAGCTCCGACCAAGACAAATCTCATAAAGGAAAA
>JAJTBL010000009.1 GCA_021286925.1 Spirochaetia bacterium
AAACTGTTTACCCGGTTTACCGCTGGTCTTTGTCAGCCAGAATGCGCTCACCCTGCCGCGAGACCGGTTTTCGTGAACGTCTTTTCCGTTCGGGCTTGCGAAGCGGACTGATCCCAAGGTTCTTGAAAATCATCATCATGGCGGCTTCAAGCTCAACCCGGGGCGGATTCATGGGCATGACAAAGGCCCGCGCTTCCAGCAAAGCCGACCTGAAAACCTCCGTAGGGGGCAGTTCTCCGGTTCCATCGCTTTTTAATGAAGCCAGCTTTTCCGAGACATATCGTTTCAGCAGATAGGAAAGCAGGACCGAGATGCTCTTTTTTTCCTGGCTTGAAGCTTCCGCCGACTCATCCTGCAAAAGCGTGCGGGCGAGGTTCACATTCTGGGCATCCAAAGCCGCGAGATCCGCCAGCAAGGCTTCCCGGTACTCGGTCGAAGCTTCCATCCTCTCCCAGATATGCGGCACAAAATACTCGAAAAGCCTGAAATGACAGAGCGATTGAATGATTTCCGCCGATTTGCCCGATGCGAGTATTTTAAAAAACTCCTCCGTCATCCGCGACGGGCTGACCCCCGCCAGCATCTGGGCATCCTTCCGTATCTGCTTCTGGACATTGGGAGGAATAACGCAGTTGGCTGTAATGGCGTATTTGATGCCTCGAACCATCCTGACCGGATCTTCGGCAAAGATATCTGCAAGCGGAATAATCGGTTTCAGGATGCCTTCGCGGACATCGTTGAAACCACCGACATAGTCGACGATGATATTTTCAATCGGGTCAAAGTACAGGGCATTGATGGTAAAATCGCGGCGCATAACATCTTCATCGATCGTTCCGAACTCATTTCCTACCGAACCATTGACAATCGAACGGAAGGTGCTGACTTCAAAAATCTTGTCGCCAAAATAAATATGAACCAGCCTGAACCGTCTTCCGATGATTCTGGAATTTCTGAAGAGTTTTTTGATGCGCGCAGGGATAGCGTCAGTCACAAGATCGAAATCTTTTGGCTTTTTGCCTCGCAAGAGATCCCGCACAGCGCCGCCAACGATAAATGCCTTGTAGCCGGCCTCTTTGAGGCGCTCGATAACTTTGATTGCGTCAGTGTCTATGGCATCGCTGGCAATACCATGTTCCTTTTCGGTATAAACAATCGCCTGCTGAACCAGCTTTCCATTTTTGTCCCGGTGATATCGAATGAACACGAAGAAGCCTCACTGGATAATGAATATTTCAGAACTCCGGAGCTAAAGTATGCAATCAATCTCAGCTTTTATGCAATATGCCGGGTAAACCAATCACAGACATCAGCGATAACTTCGTCTTTATTCAGTTCGTTGATAGACTCGTGACGGTTGCCTTCATAGCATTTTGATTCAAAATCAGTCAGTCCGAGTGATTTGAACAATTTCTCGATTTTCTGGAATCCCGCCTTCATGCCGACAACCGGATCGCTTGAACCGGCAAAGAGAAGCACAGGTAGACTGGTCGGAATCGAATTGAAAAAGCCTTCACCATACACTTTTCTGACACCGTGCATCAGGTCGTAATAGAAACGGTAGCTGCAGATGAAATTGCATTTTGGATCGGCGACATAGGCGTCGACAACGGATTCATCCCGGCTTATCCAGTCACAGTCCGTTCTGGCATTGGGTACCGTTTTGGCATAAGCGCCGAAAGTCATCTGACGCGGTAATTTTGCCGGAGCATGCGGCCCCTTGGATTTCATGCCGATACTGACGACAATGCCGCCCGCAAAATCCAGAATTGGATCGGGCCTTTGCGGCGGAGCCGAGAGCACGATGCCTTCAAAATACTTACCATAGATTCCTGCGAGCGCCATGCCGAGCAGAGCGCCGAAGGAGTGCCCAAAGTAGAACAGCGGAATCTGCCCCAATTCCTTGACCGCCAGATCCCCCAGCTCCATGATGTCTTCCAGGACACGCTCAAAGCCGTTTTCATCCGCGAGATAGCCGCGGTTTTCGTCTTTATCCGTATCGCCATGTCCCCGGAGATCCGGCAGATAAACCGCAAAACCAGCTTCGCCCAAGGGCAGCGCCAAATGCATGAACCGGCTTCCATAATCATTCATGCCATGACCAATCAGGATTATTCCTTTCGGATTGCCCGCTGGAAGCACTTTTTGATAGGCGATATTCTTTCCGTCTGAGGCGGTAAAGGTCAAACCACTTTCTGTCATAAGAATCTCCTGTAGGACCAAGATACTATAGCAATCGGCTGAATCCTAGTATAGTATAAATTCGCTTTTGCGCTGATGCAACCGATATTTTTTCAGAATAAAAATATTGGCAGCCAAGCGGCAAAACCCTAGATGCGCGAGGTTTATTCTGAAACTGCTGAAAACAACATCACCGGACCAGACCATGGATTTGGGCCGGTTTATTGGAGAACATGCCCCAGGCGGCGCGGTTATCGCTTTTTCCGGCGATCTCGGGGCTGGCAAAACCACGATGACCAAAGGAATCGCCCAAGGGCTGGGGATCCAGGAAGAAGTGACCTCTCCCACCTATACAATACAGTCGGATTATCAGGGCAGGCTGATTCTGCACCATATCGATGCGTACCGCCTGAGCGGAGCCGATGACTTTCTGGAAACCGGCATCATGGAACTGCTGGGCACGCCTGACAGCCTTTCCATCATCGAATGGAGCGAACGGATCGCGCCCTTGCTGGCCGCAGGTATTCCGAAAGAAGATCTTGCCCGCATAAAAATTTCGGTCGCCGAAGGCGGCATCAGGGCAATAGAGCTGGAGGGGGCCTGGCTCGAGGAGCTTTTTCAATGAACATTCTCGTATTCGATACGGCCGCGGAAAAGCTTGAAACCGCGGTCAGCGCTGAGGCTGAAAACCGCTTTGCATTTCGTTCTATTGCAGGCTTCAGGCATTCGGAAACCCTGCTCCCGACAATCTCGTCCGTGCTGGACGAGGCAGAGCTAACCATGAACAGCATTTCACTGATCGCCTGCACCAAGGGTCCCGGCTCATTTACCGGCCTCAGAATTGGCATGGCGACCGCCAAAGGCCTTTCCATGGCACTCGGCATCCCCTGGGTCGCGGTTCCAACCCTGGATTGCCTGGCCCAACCTTTCGGTGACCTTGCAGGCCCGGTCGTCCCCGTCATGGACGCCAGGAAAAACAGGCTCTACGCAGCTATGTATTTTCATGGCCGAAGACAGGGCGATTATCTGGACATAAGTTTTCAGGATTTGGTCGAAAAACTGGACAGCTACCCGGACATCCTCTTCACTGGCCCCGACGCCGAACTTTTCAGAGAGCTCGCGGGAGAACGCCCAGGCTTTGTGATTGATGAAGGAAGCACCGAAGCGAGAATGCGCGGCCTTGTCAGCCTCGCGCTGGCCAAACTGAACAACGAAGGACCGGAACCGGACACCGCAGGCCCCCTGTACCTCAGAGAGCCTGAAATCGGCTGACAATCAGTCGGAACAGCGTATTAATCCTTTAAAAGGCGCAGGTACACTCTGCGGCGCTTATGCTGGCGCTTGGGATAGTCCTTCCACAGGCCATGAACCTGATAATTCGTTTCCAGCTCTGGATTTGTCTCTGATACTTTGATGCCGTTCTCAATGGCGCTTTTATTGAGCGCCGTCATCAGAATCGCCACGACACCGCGCGCCAGATACTCTTTTTTAACCGCCACAAGCAGCATGTCGATTTTTGAAGGCTTTTTCAGAGCGCGGAGCAGCCAGAACCAGCCGAGCGGGAAAAGGCGCCCTTTGCACTTATACAGCGCATCTGAAAGATTCGGAACGGTAATCCCGAAGCCGACCAGTTTTTCATTCTGATCAACCAGAACCTTGGTAAAGCGCGGATCTACAAACCCCAGGTATTGCTTGATGTAGACTTCGACCTGTTTGCGGGAAAGCGGTGTTGTCCCATAGAGATCGGCATACGCCTCGTCAATCAGCTCGAAAATATCGTCCGCAAACTTGGCGACCAGCTCTTTCTTGTTTTTCCACTCATAAATGCGGACCCCGGAACGCTTGGCCAAAATTTCATTGACACGCAGGACTTTTTCCGGAATAGCTTCGGGAGTCTGAACCTGGAATTCAATCCAGTCGATATCCTTCTTATATCCCAGGCGCTCCATGAATTCAGGATAATAGGGAAAGTTATAAATTGTTGCGAAGGTTGCCTGTTCATTGAACCCCTCAACCAGCATCCCTTCACGGTCCAGATCCGTGAACCCCAACGGCCCATGCACCCCATCCATGCCCTTTTCGAGCGCCCAGGCTTCCACGGTTTTAACAAGGGCAGAAGCAACTTCAAAATTCTCAATAAAATCAATCCAGCCGAAACGGGCATATTTGTTGCCCCATTTTTCGATATACCGGTGATTGATGATACCCGCGATGCGGCCAACCATCGTGCCGTCTTTCCAGGCAGTCCAATATTCTGCTTCGCAAAATTCGAATGCGGGATTTTTATCCTTGCGAAGCGTATTCAGATCATCGAAAACCGGAGCCGGGACCCAGTTCGGATTGTCACCATACAATTTTTCAGGAAAGGTGATAAAAGCCTTCAGCTCCGCGTTGCTTGTAACTTTTCTTATTTCGATGCTCATGCCTGCTCCTTCTCTTTCATCCATTCGTGAATGAAATATTCATAGGCCGCGAGCGTAGCCGCTGAAATAACATCGCCCAATTCCCCTCGCCCCAGCCAATCGTTACCATCGAGAATATACAGATGCTCGAGAGCTGACCTGGCATCGTCGATGGTAAAGGTCGGATCCGCCTGTCTCCGGCGCTCGAGTCCGCGAAGAACGCTTGCGTAGACCTCTTCGCGCTTTTTTTCCTGCCAATCGTCAAGCCCCATGCTCGCTCCAATATTATATGTCGAATTGAAAGAATCTCATATTATACTGTTATAGTACTAGATTACAATAAAGCCAAGCCAGGCTCACCGGCGTTTTTCGAAGACTAATTTTCTCCCTCCCCTTGACTAATTCATCCCCAACCCTGTATAAAATCCTCGTTCTATTTTTGGCGGGATAGCTCAGTTGGCAGAGCAAGCGGCTCATATCCGCTCGGTCGTGGGTTCGATCCCCTCTCCCGCTAGCTAAAAACAGAAGGCTGTCGTCCATGAGCGGCAGCCTTTTTTATTTATGCTCAAAAGCATGCTGACAGCCCTCCACTTCAAACCTGCTTTGTTGGTCCCCAAAACCGACGGTTCACCGACAGCTCGCCATCGCACCTCTTCATTATTCGGCAAATCCTTACTATACTGCTCATGTGATTGAAACAGGAAAAAAGCCGGCAAAACCGGAATGGATACGGGTCAAGCTTCCAGCTGGCAACGAATGGCAGCATGTGGACGCAATACTCTCAAACTACGGCCTTCACACGGTCTGTGATGAAGCTCGATGCCCAAACAAGGGCGAATGCTGGGGGTGCGGGACCGCCACCTTCATGATCCTCGGCGACACCTGCACCCGCGGATGCCGTTTTTGCGCGGTAAAAACCGCAAAAATCGGTCTCCCAGTCCGCCAGGACGAACCTGAGGCACTCGCCGCAGCTGTCAAGGAAATGAAGCTTTCCTACGCGGTCATCACCTCGGTTGATCGCGATGATCTGCCCGACCGGGGATCAGGCCACTTCCGCCGCTGTATCGAAGCGATCAAGACCATGAGCCCCGATGTCAAGGTCGAAGTCCTCATTCCAGACTACTGCGGCGAAGAATTGCGCACGGTTCTGGCGGCCAATCCCGATGTGATCGCCCATAATATCGAAACCGTTCCCCGGCTTCAGTCTGTTCGTGACGCACGGGCAAGCTATGAAAAAAGCATGCTCACCCTGCAGGAAGCAAAGCACAGGGGAGCCCGCCTGACCAAGACCAGCATCCTGCTCGGCTTGGGCGAAACCCGTGAAGAACTGCTTGCAACCTTTCAGGATCTGCGAAAAATCGATGTTGATATTCTGGTGATGGGGCAATACCTTCAGCCAACACCGCAGGAAGTGCCGGTTTTTGAATATATTCGGCCTGAAATTTTTGTCGAATTGGCAAAACTGGCAAAAGCGCAGGGATTTAAAAATGTCGTTTCCTCGCCGTTTGCGCGGACGAGCTATCACGCGCTTGAAGCCTCGGAGAGCTTGCAATGAAAATCAGTGTTATTGGAAAGCCTGAAGGCTGCAAACTGCTCAGAATCTTCCTGGAAGTAACCGAGCCACTGAACCGGGAGAGCATTATCATGTCGCTGAACATTCACGGCGATTTTTTTGCAATTCCGGAAGAGCAGTTCGAAGAAGTTGAGCAGGAGCTTGCCGGAACTCGGCTGGGGCATCTGGGAGAAAATTTTGACATGGCGGTCGCAGACCATCGCATCCAAATTGAAGGCATCAGCGGCAGATGCGTGATGGAAATTTTGAGGAGTGTCGTTCATGGCATATGAATTCAGACTGCTGAAAACAGGCTTTCACAATGCGTTTTTCAATATGGGCTTGGATGAGGCGATCCTTGAGTCGGTCGCTGAAGAACGGGTTCCGCCAACCCTCAGGTTCTATGGCTGGGAGCCGCACGCAATTTCCATCGGCTATTTCCAGGGCATCCATGAAGAAGTCAATCTGGAAGCCTGCCGTGAAAAAAAAGTTGATGTTGTCAGACGAATTACCGGCGGCGGCGCAGTCTTTCATGCCGCCGAAGTAACCTACAGCATCGTTATTCCGGAAAGCCATCCGCTGTCGCGCCCATCAATTCTGGACTCATACCGCCTTCTTTGCTCAGGCATCATAGAAGGCTTATCGCGGCTCGGCATCGAAGCTGAATTCGCGCCGATCAACGATATTATCGCGGGCGGCAGAAAAATCTCCGGCAACGCCCAGACACGGAAGAAAAACTGCATTCTCCAGCATGGCACAATCCTGCTTTCGGTGGATGTTGACACCATGTTCAGCCTCCTCAAGGTTCCGCAGGAAAAGGCCAGGGGCAAGCTGATTCAGGAAGTCAAAGCGCGGGTGACCAGCATCGAAAATCTGCTGGGAAAATCAATTGGTTTCGACGAGACTGCACGGGCGCTTGAGCAAGGCTTTTCGAGCGCTCTGGATCTTTCGCTTTCCGAAGCTGAACCGACGGAAGCAGAAACTATCGCCGCGGCTCGCATCTCTGCCGAAAAATTCTCTTCCCCCGCATGGACGTTCAAGCGCTGATTCCCCTGCACTGTCCGCTGTGCGCGCAGGAAATGGAGCTGCTCAACTTTCCCATTCGCGGCAGAGACCGCTGGTATCATCGATGCCGCTCCTGCGGCTTCATATACCTGGCGCCCGCTCATCATCTTTCCGCTGAAGCTGAAAAAGAGCGCTATCTCCAGCACCAAAATTCGAATGACAACGGCTATCGGGATTATCTCGGAACTTTCATTGAGGCGGCTGTCATTCCCCATCTGAAGCCCGGCGCGGAAATCCTGGATTTCGGTTCAGGCCCGGTACCTGCGCTCACAAGCCTGCTAAACTCGCAAGGGTTTTCCTGCCACACCTTTGATCCCTATTTTTCTCCCGCCCCCGCATGGCAGAGCCGCTCCTATGACGCGGTCATACTCCATGAAGTAGCTGAGCATCTTGCGGATCCGGCGGCCGTCTTTACGGCGGCAGGCGCCTGTATTCGGAACGGCGGATTTTTTATGATCCGGACCCGATTTCTTGAAAGCTGTGCCGATTTTGCCTCGTGGTGGTACCGGATGGATGCAACCCATATCAGTTTCTATACTGAGATCGGTTTGCGGCAGTTCATGGCATCGCAGGGCTTTTCTCAGATTCTGTTCCGGACTCCGGACATCGCGGTCTTCCAAAAAAAGGCGCACTGACGCCTGGGGCTCTCAAAACCAACCAGGTTTTTCAATTTTCTTAGCTTGACTGGCATACTTTTTGGATTACACTGGATATATGTTCGAAATAGCATGAGGAGTCAGCGATGGTACTGTCCATCATCCAGAACATCTCCATCATCATCGCCGCGGAAGTCCTGTACCATTTTCTCTCGAAATCTTTTTCGGGCAAAGCCTACCTCATTTCAATTCTGAACGGAATTCTTTTCGGTTTGACGGCTGTCCTTGCCATGATGACGCCCTTCCGCTTTGAATCAGGCATCATCTATGACGGCAGAACCATCGTTATCGGCATAGCGACACTCTTCGGCGGCCCGCTCACCGGCAGTATGGCTTCCGCGATTGCCGCAAGCTATCGGATTTTTATTGTCGGCGGATCAGGATATCTCGCAGGCGTCCTGAGCATTCTTGAAGCCTTTGTCATTGGGGCGATTTTCAACCGAATCAGAAAGCATTCAAAACCATCGCAGGAACTGCTCCTTGTGATTGCCTCGGCACTGCTTATCCATATTTTCATGCTCCTGGCTCAGCTGTTTCTTCCGAATGAGCGCTGGCGGCTGGTTCTGCCGGTTATCGCACCGGTCGTTCTGACTATCTATCCAATCGGATTTATTCTCGTCAGCGCCCTGTTCATCGAGGCTGAAAAAAGCGCCAGGGTCCAGGAGAAACTGCAAGAGTCCGAAGAGCGATACCGGAAGATTTTCAACAACCATCACACGGTCATGCTCATCATCGATCCGCAGAGCGGGGCTGTCATCGACGCAAACCCGGCGGCCGAAGCCTATTACGGCTATTCCCGCGAAGCACTCTGCAGCATGAACATCACGGATATTAACACATTGAATCCCGAAGAAGTGAAACAGGGGATGGCCCGGGCAAAACAGTTTCGGAAAAATGCCTTTCAGTTCAGGCATCGCCTCGCTTCAGGGGAAATTCGGGATGTGGAAGTATTTTCAGGCCCGATTGATTTCTCAGGAAAGGAATATTTGTATTCGATTGTACACGACATCAGCGAAAAAATGGAAGCCGAGCGCAAAATTGCAGAAATCAACGAAAATCTCGAAAAGATCGTTGCAAAGCGGACAGAAGCGCTGGAAGCTGCGAACCGGGAGCTGGAATCCTTTGCCTATTCGGTTTCCCATGATTTGCGCGCTCCCCTGCGCGCAATTGAAGGTTTTTTCGGATTTCTGATGCAGGAGATAGCGGAAATAAATCCTTCGCTGTCTGACAACGCCCGGCATTACCAGGAACGGATCAGATTCAATATCACAAAAATGAATCTCCTGATAGACGACCTTTTAAACCTCTCCAGAATCGGTACACAGGAACTCTCTTTGCAATCGGTAGATATGAGCGAGCTTGCCAGAGAAGTTGCCAACGAACTGCTGTCCGAAAATCCAGGAAGAAGGGCAGCAATTACTATAGACCCAGCTATGACATGCATCGCTGATAAAGCGCTGCTCAAAGTGGCCCTGACCAATCTTTTTTCCAACGCGCTCAAATACACATCCACGGTCATTCAGCCATCCATTCGTTTTTCAAGTATGGACAAGGACAATGAGCGGGTATATTTTATCAAGGATAACGGCATTGGATTTGATATGCAGTATGCAGGCAAGCTCTTTACTCCATTTCAGAAACTGCATTCTGACAAACGATATCCCGGCACGGGAATCGGATTAAGCATCGTGCGGCGTGTTATTTCAAAGCATGGCGGCAAAATCTGGGCAGAAGCAGTTCCTGACAAGGGCGCGACTTTCTACTTTACCCTGGGAGGCTGATGTGAACGGAATCGGTGAGTTTCAGACTATTCTCCTTGTTGAGGACAACCCCGATGATGAAGAGCTGACACTCCTGGCCTTTAAAAACAACCATATCGCCAACTCCATCATCGTAGTCCATGATGGGGCGGAGGCGCTGGATTTTATGTTCCGGAGAAAGGCTTACGCCAACCGTGATGTCAGAACAACACCGCGGCTTGTCCTTCTCGACCTGAAATTGCCCAAACTGAGCGGATTCGATGTCTTGCAAGAACTCAGAAACAATGATATGACTCGGTTTCTGCCAGTAGTAATCCTGACCACATCCAACCAGGATGAGGATATCATCAATTCGTATAAATTCGGGGCCAACAGCTTTATCCGCAAACCTGTTGAATTCAGCAAATTCAACGAAGCGATAAAGGCTCTGGGAATGTACTGGCTTGTCTTGAATGAGGTGCCTCTCTCGACCAAACCATCCCTCATAAAAGGTTAATGATGACGGAACCACAGCAGAACAGAACCAGACAAGGATTGAACATCCTCATAATTGACGACAACGAAGACGATGCGGCATTGATGGAATTCGCTCTGCGAAAAAAGTGGCCCGATGCGCACTGTACCATGGTCGATTCCCGCGAAGCCATGCTTGCAGCACTTAACGAAGATTGCCAATTCGATCTTGTCATATCAGACTGGTCGCTTCCGCAATTCTCGGGCTTGGACGCACTGAAAATGCTGAAACGCAAAGGCGTCGATGCTCCCTTTATTCTCGTCTCCGGCAAAATCGGCGAGGAGAGCGCTGTTCAGGCAATCAGGGAAGGTACTTATGATTATGTTCTGAAAAACAATCTGACAAGGCTTCCCATCGCCGCGGAGCACGCCCTGCAAAACAAAGCCCGGGAAAAAGCGGAGCAAAAGCTGGTTGAGCAACTGCACCTCCAGGCTACCGGCCTGAAAGCCATTCCCATTGCCATCGCAATACTCTCGTCAGACGGCATTATCGAATCAGTCAACCCCGCGTTTAAAAACCTGACAGGATATGCGCCGGAAGAAGTGATCGGCCGCTCTGTTTCAGAATTCTGCTATTCCGGGTTCTGTATGGCGGATTTTCAAACCTGGAAGGGCAGTGATATCAAAACTGCAAGAGAGATAGAACGAAGAAAGGACGGAAGCCTCTATCTTGAAGAACGCACCATCTGCCCAGTTTACAATGATGCCAATCAGTTGACACATTTTATTGCTGCCAAAACCGATGTGACGGCGGAAGAGCAGAGAAAACGGCACAATGAACTGGAATTGTTGTATGCAACGATCAGCGCGCAGGCGAGCAACAGCTCCTTGCTGATCAAGCGGACACTCAGTTTTATTGCGGAACAATTCCCCGCCTCCGAACCAGGTTTTAACGTATACGCCAGCAATCATGAAACCCTTAAAACTACCTGGTATGGGACACCTCACGAAAAAGACGACCATCTGTTTACCTACGAAATCCATTTTTTCGATCAGTCTTTCGGAAAACTGGTCATCGGCTATTCCCCAGTCTCCGCACTGCAAGAATTCGAGCTTTATGCCGCCATTGCAAAAGCCTTTGAATCAGCTTTGCTCAAGCTGGCGGCCAAAGAGCGGGTGGAAAGCCAAATCAAAAAAATCTCCTTCCTCAGCTATATCACCAAATCCATCAACTCCGTCTTTGACGCTGATTTAATGCTCGGGAATATTCTGAAACAATCGGCAAAACTGCTCGATGCGGACACAATGGCGCTTTATCTGTACAACAAGGAAACCAAGGACTATGTCTGCCGCGCTCACTATGGCTTTAAAAGCATCAATATCACCGGTGTTCATATAGCGCCCGGACAGCCCTATGTTGGAACTGCAGCCAGCGAACAGCAATTCATCTCGTGCTATGCATTCGACAATCTGACAGATCAGGAACAATTTCTTTCGCTCATCAAAGAGGAAAAATTTCTGTCACAGCATTGCGCTCCGATTGTGGTCGGCGGCGTAACGCTTGGCGTTCTGGAAGTTTTTCAAAGAAAGGAATTTACTCTCTCCGATGAATGGGTTGCGCTGCTCGATGCCATAGCCATGCAGACAGGCGCAGCGCTGGAATACAATACTGTATTTCTGGAATTGCAAAGCGTCTATCGGACTCTTGAAAACTCCTATGAAGCCACGATCGAGGGCTGGTCTTCAGCTATGGACTTGCGGGACCAGGAAACTGAAGGCCACTCGAAGCGCGTGACATCGCTGACAGTGGCTTTCGCAACCAGGCTGGGGTTCAGCCAGGATGACATCGTTCGGGCAAAGCGCGGTGCCCTCTTGCACGATATCGGAAAGATCGGCATTCCGGACAGTATTCTTCGGAAAAACGGCCCCTTGACCGAAGAAGAATGGGCAATCATGAAAGAACATCCCTCCAAAGCCTACGGGATGCTCCATCGGATTCCATACCTCCGGAACTGTCTCGATATCCCCTTGTGTCACCATGAAAAATGGGATGGAACCGGTTATCCGCAGGGGCTCAAAGGTGAAAAAATTCCTCTGGCAGCCCGCATGTTCGCCCTGATAGATGTCTATGACGCACTGACTTCGGATAGGCCCTATCGGAAAGCATGGACCAAAGAAAAAGCATTGGAATACATTCGCGAACAGGCCGGCAAGCATTTTGATCCAAACCTCACGGAAGCATTCATTGCCTTAATCAAAGCTTGAAGCACATGAGCAGCAACGAATCCCCAGCGCTGGCAAAAGCCCGAAAACAGAAAACGCGCATCGAGATATACAGCCTCAGCCTGCTGACGGGCATCCTTGCAGGCCTCGTGGTGGTTGCCTATTGGTTTGCCATCAGCGCGGCGGAAGAAGGCCGCGCCAGTTTTCTCCAGCTCCATCGAACATCCCTTCCGCATCTGGCTGCTTTCTTTTTCGTGCTGGCCTGCGCCGGAGCCGCTGCCTTTTTCATGACACGGGCAAGGCCTTTGATAAAAGGCTCGGGGATACCCCAGGTAAAAGCCTTTCTCCTGCGCAGAGTTAATTTTGACTGGAAACGGGAATTGCCCTTCAAATTTACAGGCGGCGTGCTGGCGCTCGGCGCGGGGCTCTCCCTCGGGAGGGAAGGTCCCTCCATTCAACTGGGTGCGCTCACCGGAAAAGCCGTGGAAGAAATCGCCCACAAGCCCGAATACCAGCGATACCTTATCACTGCCGGCGCCGCTGCCGGTATATCCGCGGCGTTCAACGCGCCATTAGCAGCAGTGCTGTTCTGTGTCGAGGAACTGCACAGAAACATTTCCCCCGTCATGCTCACCAGCGCACTGATCGCATCCTTTTCAGCGAATCTCATCATGTGGATTTTTGCGGGAAATGCACCGATTTTCGGCATTGAACTGATCAATGTTTTGCCGATTAGCCTCTATGTGCCTGCCATTCTGGCAATCGGCATTGTTACTGGAATTTTAGGGGCTCTTTTCAATCACGGACTTATCAGGACTGGCGAGTGGTACAAAAAGCTGCTTCCCCAAAACGTGACAGGCATGATGCTGGCTTTTCTTGTTGGAGGGCTGGTCTGCATCCTGCTTCCCGAAATCACTGGCGGCGGCAACTCGCTGATCAATCAACTCAACCTGGACAGCTTCACGTTCGTGACGCTCATTATCCTGCTGGCCGCGAAATTCGGCTTTACCCTCTTTTCCTATGCTTCAGGGGCTCCGGGCGGAATTTTTCTGCCCATGCTCGCGCTCGGCGCGCTCATCGGTTCCATAGCAAACCGCGCCTTTGTCTTTTTCAATCTGCCAGATGGCTATCTTCCCAATTATCTTCTGTTGGGCATGGCGGGATTTTTTGTCGCGGTTGTTCGCGCACCGATCACGGGAGCGGTTCTCATAACGGAGATGGCAGGCAGTTTTTCTCACTTTCCAGCCTTTATTTTTGTTTCCGTGCTGGCTTCGCTGACCGCCAGCCTCCTGAAAACGCCCCCTATTTATGACATGCTGCTCGCAAAGATACCTGCTTCATCGCAGAACGAAGCCCATGTGTCTTCAGCCGAAGCAGCTGAACCGGTTGTCCTCCACATTCCGCTGCAGGAAGGCTGTCTTTACACCGATTGCGCAGGCATATCTGCCCATTTGCCTGCGCCCGCCATATTGAGCGGTATTCTCCGTGGCGAGGACGAATTATTTCCCGAACCCGATCTGAAAATTCATGCAGGAGACATCGCGCTCGTCCTCGTACCCCGATATCGAGCGCATCAATTGAAAGAAAGCCTATTGGAGCTTGGGAAATCCGCAGCATTCTGTCCTGACAGCGATGAAGAAATCTGATGCGTCTTCAATATCTTGCAATTTCCTGAGTTCTGCGCTATAGAATAGCCTCTTTTCAGTATTGCTGCGTATTAAAACACCCAGGGACGAGGTTTTGCATGAATTCCGAACTTTCCAAAAACAAAATTGAGCACGCCACCCCAGCTTTCATTTTTCTTTCAGTTCTCTATGGGGCTCTGCTGATCATTTCGAATATCACCGTTGTAAAACTGGTAAAAGTCGGTCCCTTTCTCCTGACCGCCGCCTTTTTCACCTATCCGCTCGTCTATGTCCTCTCCGATATCATGACTGAAATTTACGGATATCGCCTTTCCATAAAAGCCATCTGGGCAAATTTTGCGGCTCAGGCCCTCATGTCCATAGTATTCGCCTTTACCCTCTCGCTGAATGGCACCGATCCGGACATCCAGAACGCGATGGCAACCCTCTTTTCCACCACCTGGCGAATCGTCCTTGGCTCCCTGACAGCCTACTTCATCGGTGACTGGCTCAACTCCTATATTCTTTCTCGAATGAAAGTTGCCCAGAAAGGGAAAAATTTCTTCCTCCGGGCTATGGCCTCGAGCCTCCCGGCCCACTTTATCGACACGGCCCTCTTCAACCTCATAGCCTTTGGCGGCGTTTGGACCAGCGGCGACATTCTCAGAAACACCCTTTCCGAATCTTCGCTCGCCTCAGTCTACGAGTTTCTCGTTTTCCCGCTGACCTTCATCGTTGTGCGATATTGGAAAAAGCTCGAAAAAATCGATGTCATCGATGAGGGAATCAAGTATAGCTTGTTCTGAAGCAGAGGAGCCGGTTGTAAAAAGAAAATAAAAGTTGCGCAATATGATTGTTTACACAAAATGTGTTATAGGCTTAAACTGAGCAGATCTTCTTCATCGATAATCTTCTTTGCAATGATCCCGGCCTTAGCCGCTGTCGGCGCATCGGTCGAGCGGGTCAGGAACGTTTCACCATTGTAGAGAAAGCGAATGTAGAATTTTTTTTTGCTGCCCCATACCACGCGCGAGAAGACGCGAAAATCGATTCCTTCCTGCTTGCGCTTCATAATTGTTGACCTCCTGAATCTGGTAACAGTCCCATGGTAACAGGAGCATTTTACAAGCCTTGCATTTATGTAATTCTTTATGGCCCAGGGCCGATTCGAACGGCCGACCTGCTGCTTAGGAGGCAGCCGCTCTATCCATCTGAGCTACTGGGTCAGGCGGCAGAAGCGCAGTCGTGTGACGCGCAAAAACCTTTCGCGAGAATATAGCAAAGCGGAAATTCTGTCAACGCGGAGAATCGGGATTTCTCAGGGCGGGACCTTGCAGGAAGGGCAGCTTCTTCATGGAGCCGGGACCTACCCAACAATCCGAAACCCGCATGTTGACCTTGCCGGCATGCCGATATATGCTCAGGCAAGGATGAAACTCTGGTTTAAATATCTGCTCGGTATCATTTTTGGATTGGCGCTGTATGCCGTCGTGCCTCGACCTTTGCTGGAATCAGGCGGTTTGTTCGCCGTTCTGGCTGAAACCGCGGCCAGAATCGGATTCTACTGCGTCGGAGCCTATCTTTTTTCCGCTTTGGTGGTCGCGATCCCCAAATTATTTGAGGAAAAGCGTTTCTGGCGCCTTTTCCTGAAAGGCGCGCTTTTCTATCTTGCCAGTCTTTTTGCCGCAAGCGGGCTTGGTATTCTGGCTTCCATGCTTTTTCTGCCGCTCAGGATACCGTTTTCCATGGAAACTCAAACATCCTACATTCCCGTGCCAGCCAATCTTCAGTTCAGCATCTTTCCGATGAATCTTGTTTCTCTCGCCGTCAATGCCCATGAGTATCTCCTGCCGCTCATGGTTTTTGCCTTCGTGTTGGGATTGGCGATTGCCCATGATCCGATGGCGGCCCGTCCCGTGTATCTCTTTTTTGATTCGCTCTCGAGAATATTCCATAATATCAACACATTTATCATCGAATTGCTGCCTGTTCTGCTGATCCCCATGACGGCTCGTGCGTTATTCGATATCGAAAAGCCGCTGAGCCTCACAACATTCGGATCCTTTGTGACAGTCCTCGCGCTCTGCACAGGATTCTTTCTGTTTATTGTCATACCGGCGGCTTTCTACTTTTTAAGCGGGAAACAGAATCCGCTGAAATCAGGCTATGCTATTTTGGGCGCTGCCCTTGCATCGCTGATTTCCGGCAACATGCGGTTTTCTCTGGGAACGACCATCTACCATGTCCGGGAGAATTTTGGTGTAAAGCGGCGGTACAACGCGCTTTTCTTCACGGAAGGCATTTTTTTCGGCAGGGCGGGAACCGCCTTTGTTTCAGCTGTTTCTTTCGCAGCGATACTGTCATCGTATTCCCGTCTCGGTATTCCAGCGGAAACTGCGCTCTGGCTCCTCATCTTCATTCCCATC
>JAJTBL010000301.1 GCA_021286925.1 Spirochaetia bacterium
ATGTTGAAAACAAAGAAAGAATTGCACGGCGCATTGCCCGCTTTTTCAAGACCGGCAATGTTGTCAACCTTGGGATTGGACTGCCCACGCTGGTCGCGAATTTTATACCGGCTGGAGAAACCATCATTCTGCAGTCGGAAAACGGCCTTATCGGTCTAGGGCCGACGCCCGACGCCGATCATATCGACAAGGACCTTATCAATGCAGGGGCTCAGCCGGTCACGCTTCAGGTTGGAGGCTGCTATTTTGATTCAGCGACAAGTTTTGGCATCATTCGCGGCGGGCATGTGGATTTTACCGTTCTTGGTGTCTTGGAAGTGGATCAGGAAGGAAATCTCGCCAATTACAAGATTCCGGGCAAACTCGTGCCGGGAATGGGCGGGGCGATGGATCTTGTTGCAGGCTCGAAAAAAGTTATCGCGGCCACAACCCATTTTGAAAAATCCGGAGCTTCAAAACTGAAACGCCGCTGTGCGCTTCCGCTGACAGCGCAGAAGGAAGTGGATTATGTGGTTACCGACCTCGGCGTCTTTGAAATAAAAAACAACACCTTTGTGCTGACCGAGTATGTTGCACCGTATACTCCTGCGTATATTGTCGAAAAAACCGATGCCGACGTGGTGGTGTCAGAAAACTGCAGAATATTCGAAATTTAAGCCGGCATTGAGAGCTGTATATAATCGGCGGTTAACCTGCTGGCAATCATGAGAATAAAAGGGCTGTCCTTTAGGGACAGCCCTTTGTTTTTAAACCCAGCACTGGACAAGATTCACGATAGTCTGAACCGCCATCGACATTTCGCTGACCGAAGCCCACTCATAACGGGAGTGATAATTGTAGCCGCCAGTGAAAACGTTCGGTGTCGGGATACCCATCTCAGTCAGCCGAGAACCATCGGTTCCGCCCCTGATGGGACGCATGCCATGTTCGACCCCTGTCATTTCGATTGCTTTGACTAGATTTGACAGCACCTCTGGGTGCTTATCCAATTCTTCCTTCATGTTGAGGTACTGCTTTTTGATGGTGAGCGAGACTTTGCCGAGCGGATATTGAGCTTCCACGGTTTTGGCGAAAGCCTTGATAGCCTCGATTCTTCGCTCCATGCCGGCATTGGTAAAATCCCTAAGATAAACATCGAGTTCCGCATGTTCCAGCGAACCATTGATTTCTATGGGACAATAATAGCCGAACCACTCATCGGTCGCTTCAGGGCTTTCCGAGCGGGGCAAGAGACTCACAAAACTCGCGGCCATCGCGACAGCGTTTGCCAGCTTGCCCCGTGCAGCTCCGATATGGATCACCTGACCTGAAAATTCAGCATGAACCGAGTAGGCTGTAAAGCACTCGGATTCGATTTCAGCCGCTTTGCCTCCGTCAAAGGTATAGCAAGCTATGCTTTTTGCTTTCGCAAGGGGAAATTTATCCATGCCTTTGCCGGTCTCTTCATCGGGTGTAAAGAAAATTTCAATGGGGCCGTGCTTGATTTCCGGATGTTTGACCAGATATTCAACCGCCGTCATGATTTCCGCTACACCGGCTTTGTCATCTGCACCAAGCAGGGTAGTGCCGTCGGTGGTAATAATAGTGTCGCCGATATGTTCAGCGAGGTCGGCATAATTTTTCGGATCGAGCACATAACCTGCCGATAGCTCAATTGCATTGCCTTGGTAATCTTTCACAAGCGCGGGCTTGACATTGGCGCCGGTTACGTCGCTTGCCGTGTCCATGTGTGCCATCAGGCCGATGCTGGGCTTATTTTCCATCCCGGGAGAAGCAGGAACCCTGGCGATGAGGTAACAATGGTTATCGAGGCTCACATCCGAAAGTCCAAGCGCTTTGAGTTCGGATTCAAGCATCCAGGCGAGATCCCACTGTCCTTTGGTGGAAGGGATATCTTCAATATGACGGTCGCTTTGGGTGTCAACTTTGACATAGCGGATAAAGCGTTCGACCATCCCGTCGACATAAGGTTTTGAAAGAAATTGATTATGGTTCTTCATGATTATCTATTATGGCAAGGAATCCGACAGGAGGCAACCATCTTCTGCTGATGAAAAAAATATCGATATGGCTTGCTCCTCAGTTATAAAATTACTATCATTGAAACAATGAATATTCCACACTATCCTGAGTTTGCTCCAATCGATCTGTCCATGAAGGACGCGATGCATCCTGCCTTCAATCTCATCAAAGACGGGATTTCCGAATTCACTTTCGCAAACCTCTATCTTTTCAGGCATGTCTATCAATACAAAGTTTCCATGCTTCCTGATAAGGGCATTGTGATTTCGGGCACCAAGGAGGGCAAAAGTTTTTTTTATCTTCCCTGCTGTTTCGCACCTCCAGACATTTTCGATGATCTCATGGAAAAGCATGATTACATGAAAAACCTGTCCGAAAGCCAGGCTCAAGCCCATCGAATAAACCTGGAAGGGCGGGGATATCTGGTTTTCGAAGACCGTGATAATTTCGACTATCTCTATTACCGGAAA
>JAJTBL010000302.1 GCA_021286925.1 Spirochaetia bacterium
TTTCAACTGACCCCCGACGGAGTCCAGGGCTGGCTGCAAATTCTGCGTGATGGCCGGGCCGACAATCGGCAGGAGCGTTTTTGCGAACATCGATGCTGAAAGGGCTTTGTCGATAGGGAAAAAGGTCTGCATTTTCAGGATAATGAGGATGAAACTGACAAAGGCCAGGCCTTCCACAAGACCCAGCGCCAGCCCGATGATGCGGTCGAAGATTTCGAGGTTCGCCGCCTCGAGGCCCTCGCGAAGCAGTTTCTCCAGGATTTTCATGATGATGAAACCCAGAATGAAACAGATGACAAAGGCTATGATGTAGAGAATAGTCGAATTAAGGTTGCCCAGCTTGAGGCTTTCAGCCAGGAACACGGTCACTTTGTTGGAGAAGAGCACCGCAGACATCAGTCCAACGGCATACGCGGCGACTGAAAGAACTTCAGCGACAAAGCCTTTTACAAAGCATCGGATGCCGGCCAGTATCACAATCCCGGCGAAAACCCAGTCAATGGTACTCATGCCTCTTCTCCTTCATGATTCTCAGATCATGCTGATCATGCTTAAAAGCGTCTCAGCGATATAGTCCGCCGAGGTTGTTCTGCTCCCATCTTCTCGAGAGATCCCTGAAAGCTCGAGCGCAGCTCTGTGCGCCTGTTCCCATGCCCTTTCGTCCTCGAGATACCCTAGAATGGCCGCAGCTACCGCTTGGCCGCTCAATGTATCGCCGCTGAGAACACGTGCCGCTTGAGCTTCTGCGGCAAGCTGGGCATTTTCAATCTGATCTCCCCGCGTACCGGAACCGGCGAGCGGGATCAGAACCATCGGTATTCCAAGGCTGGCGCATTCCCAGACCATTCCCGCGCCTGATCTCCCCACAGCGACCCTGGCAGAAGCAAGCACATCGCCCATTTCTTCTGAAAAATAGGGCTTCGCGAGGTAGCGGCCGGGAATCGGGGCATGGGCCTTAGGATCAAAGTGAGCGCTCCCTGTCTGGTGAACGACAAAAGCCTTGCCTTCCAGCATCGGAAGCGCCTCCCTGACAAGATCATTGATCTGGCGCGAGCCCTGGCTTCCGCCGATAAAGACGACGATTGGCAGGCCGTCAGGCGCTCCAAGCAGTTTCCTTCCTCTTTCCGGACTGCTCGCGAGCAGGGAAGGCCTGACGGGATTGCCGCAGATACTGATCTTTTGCGCTTCAGAATGAAAATACTTCGCGGTGTCCGGCCAGCTGACAAAGATCCTTGCGGCTTTGCCGGCGTTGAGCCTGGTTGCCAGGCCAGGGCTTGCATCCGACTCATGGGTTACGTAAGGAATGCCAAGGCTCGCCGCCGCCCTGCACGGGGGAACACTCACATAGCCACCCTTGGAAAACAGCAGGGCAGGTTTGGTTTTGGCAAGCAGTGCCCGTGCGGCAAAATACCCTGCGGCAATTCTGAAGAGATCGATAAAATTTTCGAGGCTGAAAGATCTTCGCAGTTTCCCGGATGGAATGCTGTAAAACTCGACACTCTGCTTTTCCACAATCTCCCGCTCAAGCGGCTTTTGAGAGCCAATCCAGAAAATTCTGCCGGTAAAGCCTTTGTGCCGCAAAGCTTCGATGACGGCCAGACCTGGATAGATGTGGCCGCCGGTTCCGCCGCCGGTAAAGGCAATAGTTTTTGCATCCCAGTGATGGCTTTTATCAGCCTTTAGAGCTTCATTTACGGAGATTTCGGCCATCTTCCCGGATTTCATAATTTGGAAGTCAGGCGGGCCAGGGCTTCAAGGGCGGCATCATCGGTCTTTTCGCCTTGCATGATGGAAAGCACCTTGTTTGCCAGCACTTTTCCGAGCTGTACGCCTTCCTGGTCAAAGGAGTTGATATTCCATGCAAAGCCCTGGAACATCACTTTGTTTTCAAAGTGCGCAAAGAGTGCACCCATCTGGCGCGGGCCCAACTGCCGGGCCATGAGCAGGGTTGCCGGTCTGCCTCCGGCAAAATACTTGTTCGGATTCTGATCCTTTTTCCCGCGGGCGAACGCGACAATCTGAGCTATCAAATTAGCCATCAGTTTCTGGCGGGACGTGGTTCCCATGGAAATGATGTCCTGAGAATGCTGGTTTTCCGCAAATCCAATGAACTGGAGTGGCACCACATCGGTACCCTGGTGTAAAAGCTGGTAGAATGAATGCTGGCCGTTGGTTCCTGGTTCGCCAAAAACAACCGGACCTGTTGCATAGGCCAAGGTTTCCCCGCTGCGGTTGACCGATTTCCCATTGGATTCCATGTCCAACTGCTGGAGATGGGCTGGGAATCGAACCAGCGGCTCTGCATAGGGGAGGACGGCTGTGCAGGGATAGCCGCAGATGTTCCGTTCGTAGATGCCGATGAGCGCGTCCAAGAGGCAGGCATTCTTCCGAATGTCAGGTTCCCGGGCGGCGCTGTCGCCTGCATGGGCTCCTTCAAGGAATTCCAGGAAGGTTTCGGGGCCGAAGGCCAGCGACAGAACAGCGCCGCCGA
>JAJTBL010000303.1 GCA_021286925.1 Spirochaetia bacterium
AGCAGCGCAAGAACGACAATCAGCGTTCTCTTCATAGAAATACCTCCTGAAAAATTGAAGCATCGTCTTTTTGTGCATCACCGAAACGGTTCTGCCGGAAAGCCGTGCTAGATTTCCACAATGACATGACCATGATAATACTGATCCCGCAGTTCCTTAACCTGAGAATCACCCATATAATCATCAAAACTCATATATCGGTCGATGATCCCTCCCGGACAAATTTCAATGATCCGGTTTGCAATAGAATTGACGAATTCATGGTCGTGGCTCGCAAAAAGCAGAACACCGGAAAAATCGATCAAACCATCATTGAGTGCGGTAATTGCTTCAAGATCGAGGTGATTGGTCGGCTCGTCAAGAATCAGGCAGTTGGCTGAAATCAGCATCAGCCTGGACAGCATACATCGAACCCGTTCGCCTCCCGAGAGCACCCGAACCGGCTTCAGGGCGTCATCGCCTGTAAACAGCATTCTCCCGAGAAATGATCTGATATAGGTTTCATCATCACTATCAGTATATTGCTGGAGCCATTCAACAATCGTCATATCGGAATCAAACAGCTTCGATGAGTCTTTGGGAAAATATCCCGTCTGAACGGTCTGGCCCCAATAAATGTCGCCGCCTGAAGGTTCTGACTCCCCCGCAAGCACAGAAAATAGTGCGCTCTTGGCAAGATGCTCATGACCGACAAAAGCGATTTTATCGTTTCTATTAACTGTGATATTGAAACCATCAATCAGCGGCCGGGTTTCTCCCGGAATACTCAGGTTAACCACTTTCAGGACATTGTTGCCAATCTCTCTGCCTGGTTTAAAACTGACATAGGGGAATCGCCGCGAGGAGGGAACCAGATTGTCAATTTCCAACTTTTCCAGGATTTTTTTTCGGGAAGTCGCCTGCCGGCTTTTTGATGCGTTGGATGCGAATCGCTGAATAAAGTCTTTCAGGTCGCGAGACTTTTCTTCTCTCCGCTTTTTTTCATCTTTCTGCTGTTGAACCAGAATTTTGTTCATCCTATACCAGAAGTCATAGTTTCCTGCATACATTCGGATATGTCCGAAATCGATATCGCAGATGTTTGTACAGACAGCATTTAAAAAATGGCGGTCGTGCGATACAACAATGACGATGTTGGGGAATTCTATGAGGAATTCTTCGAGCCATGCTATGGATTCGAGGTCAAGACCGTTAGTCGGCTCATCCAGAAGCAGGATGTCAGGGTTGCCGAAGAGCGCCTGGGCAAGCAAGACACGCACTTTGACGGATTCATCGACATCCCGCATCAATTTTTCATGGTTTCTTTCATCAACACCAAGCCCAGCAAGCAGAATTCCCGCTTGTGATTCTGCCTCCCACCCGCCCAGTTCTGCGAATTCAGCTTCCAGTTCACTGGCTTTGATGCCGTCTTCTTCCGAAAAATCCTCTTTCGCGTACAGAGCATCCCGCTCTCTCATCACCGAAAATAATTTTTCATAGCCCATGATCACTGTATCGAGGACTCGATAATCTTCAAACGCAAAGTGATCCTGCTTCAGGGTTGCGAGCCGTGAATGTGCTGAAATGGTTATGGTTCCGCGATCATACGGCAGTTCGCCTGAAAGAATTTTCAAGAAGGTTGTCTTTCCGGCACCGTTTGCTCCGATAATGCCGTAGCAGTTGCCCGGAACAAATTTCAAATTGACATCTTTAAAAAGGCTTCGCTCTCCGAAGCCCATGCTCAGGTCGGTTACTGTTATCACATCTCGAATACTTCCGTTTTCAAGAGAATATTTCAAGTCCTTGCAGGCAAAACTTATGATTTTTCTTGCGTTCAAGCTGTTTTGCCTGCTATTATGACGGTGTATCCATAGAAAAACAGGAGCCATGATGAAGCTGGCGCTCATTCTGTCTGATATCCACGGGCATGCGGATAAAGCCGCTGCCATTGCGAGACTCCACCAGGGAGTACCCTATGTATTCATTGCCGGAGATATAACGAATTTTGGAACGCAGGAAGAGGCTGAGCGCATACTGCACGCAGTTCAGGAATCAGTTGGATCCGCCTCAGCAGTGCTCGGTGTTGCGGGGAACTGCGATCCGGTTTCGGTACGAAAATTCCTAAGAGAGCAGGGGAAGGATATCGAAGGCAGATTGTTGGATTTCCCGGAATTCATGCTGGCTGGATGCGGCGGCGGCCTTAAGCGGCCTGTCAGCCTTACCTGCTATGAAAGACCGGAAGATGATTTGGAATCTTCACTTATCCCTTACCTGGCGCAATATCGGGATAGCAGAACGGAAAAACCACTCATTGTCGTGACGCACACACCGCCGCACGGCACAAATGCGGACAATCGTTATGGAAGGCATGTAGGGAGCAGCTCTTTTAGCTATCTTTTAAGCGAATACGCACCCAGTGTCTGGATATGCGGGCATATCCACGAATCACGATGTGTATCCCGAGAAGATGAAACGCTGATTATCAATCCCGGCCCCTGCTCGGAGGGGTGCT
>JAJTBL010000304.1 GCA_021286925.1 Spirochaetia bacterium
GGACTTCGAAAAGTTCAGGGGCGGGGCAGGGGATGGCGGCTTCTGTGCAGGGGCAGCAGTCTGCGGAGCCGGAGCAGCAATCTGCCGGGCAGTCAGAAACGCAGGGAAACCAGACAGCAGCAGCAGCTGTTCCAACCCTGCCCGGGCCGGCAGATACACAGGACACCCGGACAGCACCGGCTGTTCAAGCTGCTTCCAAAGCCGCCGCTGGAAACAGAGCGCGTGACTTTTCGCAGTTCTCATCCAGGCTGGACTGGTCAATCAACGCCAGCGGTATGGCAAGTAATAAATTTAATTCGAATCAGTGGATTGCTCCAGACGATATCGACCTCGCATCCCAATATTTTTTGCTCGGCTACCGGGGCAATCTCCGGTTGACGCTTGCTTCAAGTTTTGCTGAAAATCTGTTGAGCGAGCAGGTAACACTCAATCTCAGCGCACAGGATCAGTACAGGCCCTATCTCTATGATGAAAGGTCCTCGCCGGCCACTCCCCATCCCTATCGTCTGACTGATTATGCCTACCGATCCAATGCTGCGGATTTCGCCAATGAACTGAGTTTCCAGCCGCTCCCCGCTGGCACTGCATTCTCGTCCACATCACTGCAATACACACTGAAGGGAACGCTCTTTGCGACAAAATACCAGGGGCTTGCAGGTCCAGGTGTCGATGCGGCGCCAATTTACGCCACTGACTGGTTCTCCTGGACTTCGACATATATACAAAGCCATACAATTTCGATAAATACCGGGTATGCCAAAGCAGGAAAGCCATCCCAGCGCTTTTCTTTGTCAGCAAGTCTGCCGCCGCTCATTGAAAAATACACCGCGCTGTACAGCCTTCAAGCAAAACAGTATGCCTTTACTGCGCAAGGTGCCATGACACGGAATTCTGGAACCAGCCAGCTTGAGCCTTCTTCCTTGAATGCCCAGCTCAAGCTCGGCGGCGGAACACTGCCTTCCTTGAGCTCCGAACTGACCTGGGATTTTACAGCCAACGCACCCTTGTCTTTGGTAGCATCGACATCATGGAAGACCTTTGCAGGCAGATTTTCTGCGAAAAAATCGCAAGGTTATGATTTTTCCGGTGGAGCCTGGCTGCCTGACGGGACAGAATATTTCAGACCCTACGATTTTTCATTCAATTTTGCACCTGTCTGGCAAATAAAACCCGGCACCTCGGTTTCTGGTGTCCCGCAAGCTGGCAGCGCAACATCCGGAAATGCAGCTGCGGGCACAGCTCCAACTGCACTGGAGGGCGAAAATGAAGCATCAAATGCCGATACCAATACAGCGCAGGCAGCCGCAGAGCAATCTGCGTCAATCGGCCAGTCCCCATATTTTTCCTTCAAACCGAAGCTTTCCTATACACAAAATCTTGTACGATTTACCGAGTCAACGCTGATTTTTGCACTCGACACTTCTATCGCGACTGAAAAAGGTACAAGGTTGACATTTTCCAGCAGTTCAATCAATAAATCGGTTTGGCGGTATTTCCCTGGCCTGTTCCCTGTCACCGCGGGACTCAATCCGAACGACTATGCCCGGAACCCCATCACCGATATCTTTAATTCGCTGGCAATCTGGGATTCATCCCGCCTCAAGGCAACGCTTTTCAAACTTCAGAGCTTGAGTCTTTCATTGAGCCAAGATCTGCACGACTGGACTGTCAACGCGGGGCTTGGCATGAGTCCGGTGCTGATCACTCCCGATTCTGGACGTCCCTATTATCAGCTCGATTTTTCTTTCACCTTTGCAGTCACCTGGAAGGACGTCCCCGAAATAAAAACGCAACTGTCCTATAAGGAAGGAAGCCTTGCGAATGAATAGCTGGTTTTCATGCACCGGGCCGTATGCCGAACTGCTTCTTGGAACCGTGAGAATCTTGGAGTTCATCGGACCGAAGGCTGACTGGAGAATATGCAAATCAAAAATTTTCATATATACTGAGGGTATTTCAAAATGCTGATGCATTTTGATGGACTGACTTTCAATTGAACGTGTTTCACCGCGGTTCGTAAAAACCGCGAGAAACCGTAAAGCCGATTCCAATAATAAAAAGTTTTGAAATCGGCGCTATTTTGTAAGAGTACGGTGTACGCACAGTGAACAGACTGGAGGAGGTGCCGTACGGGAGATGCCTTGAATTCAGAAAGCATAGTTCTTGAAAACACTGACTTGCTCTCGGAAATCTGCGGGGTGAACGATTACAACCTGTCCATCATGGGGGATTTGCTGGGCGCACGGGTGCTGAGCCGCGGCAATGAGCTTTTTATTGATTCTGATGACACGGATATCCAGAGCCTGTTTTCCTCGCTGGTTGAAGCCATCGCGAAATCAGTCGCCGGCGGCCTGCCTGCGACGCCGGATCTCATCATCGCGCTTCATGCCGAATTAACCCCGCTGGGCAATGACCATGAATCAGCATCAGGCACCGCCGGTTCGCCATCGGCAAGAAACTCGTCCTGCGATGATTTTCTTGA
>JAJTBL010000305.1 GCA_021286925.1 Spirochaetia bacterium
GCTCATTTTTTCACAATAGCCGGTCTGAAGCCGAGAAAGGCGGAGCAGCGCTCTGCCGGAATGACTCCACGTGAAGTCGGTTTGATAGTGCCCTCCGCATTGCCCCAGGAGCCGCCGCGAACTGCTTTTTCAGCCGCTGGATAGGTACCTGCCGAAAGCGCTGGATATGCACGATACGAATCACCAGTCCATTCCCAGACATTCCCGCCCATGTCAGCAAGTCCCGCAGACCCATAGCCCCTGCTGGCAACCGGCAAGGGGCCTGTCAGCTCACTGCCAGCCCAAACTGCCTGAGCACTGAAATCATAGCCATTATTGGCAACCGCTGCCGATTCCCACATGGCCTCGGTCGGCAGGATTACGGAATAACCGCTTCCTGCCTTGCCGGAGAGCCAGGCACAATAAGCAGCGGCCGCGTGCCAGGAAATTGAGCGGATTGGCGCTGAATCTCCAGTCTCTGCCCACGTGGAAAGGTAGTCTTCGTCAACAAGGTGCTGTTGAATCAGCGCGTCTCTGTTTTTCAGGCTCCACGAGGGGTTTTCGGCCATAAAGAGTTTCCATTGGTTTTTCGTGATTTCAGTCGCGGCAAGTCCGAATTCAGGTACGCTGACCGTATAGGGAAATTTGTTGCCGGAAAGGGTTTCGCCTGTCATGCGGAAAGAAGTTTTGGAAAACATGACGAATGTAACACCTGCAAGCTGAAATCTTCCTGACGGCAAAGGCTTGGTTGGGGATGCCGAAAACGCAGCGGTTTCATTTTTCAGAGCCGATAGTTTTTCAAGGTATTTCCCAGCGCTTTTGCCGAGCAATTCATAGAGATAGACCGAAGCGCCCTTGTCAGACCCCGCGATGGACGCAGCCGTCCGAAGCGCTGCGATCATGCCGAGAGGACCAGGCTGGCCATGAGACAGAACAAGGACTCCGGCGCGCAGAGCGTCTCTGGCGGCTTCAGCGGAAGCGGCAGAGCCTGCTAGGTCTCGTGCAAAGGCTGTTTCAGGCGTCATGCCGGCATTGGCAGAGGGTTTCAAGAGCCCGTCGCTGCTTTTCAGCAAGCCTGCCGAGGCAAGGTTTCCGATTGGTTCAGAAATGACGGGCGGCAGCTGATAGAGCGCACTCGGTTTCCCGGTGAGAGACCAGGCGGAGAAAGCGGAGAAGCTGTCTTCAACAAGCTGTCCGGGATTGTCCGCCTGCATCTGGTAGCTGATAATCTGCTTCCGCGGGAAAAAAAGACTGCCCAGCACTCTGCCCTTGACGGCAACATTTTGTTCAAGCGGCGAAAATCCAGCATATTCGAAGCGGATCGTGTGATTGCCAGATTTGATAAAGATAGGGGAACCTGTATCGGTGCGGTAAGCTCCATCTATGGACACGGCAGCCACCGCAGGCTCGCCCCGGAAGACCAGAACACTGCCATTATTGGTGATGCCGGGATAGATCAACAGCAGGAAGAGAACGGCTAGTGCCAGGATTCCGTAGATGATGGGAAGATATGTCCTGGGAGATATGCCAAAGACCGGTTTGAGAACTACCTTGGTCCTTTCAATTTCTTCAATTGTAGGAAGCTTGTTTTCTTTCATCGGATCAAGGGTATAGGATGGATTGGACCTTGTCAACGCCAGCGGAAGATGCTAGTGTTAAATCAATGAAACATGATGAAGATTTTCTATCCCGGCTTCAACGCTTTACCGAAAAGGCGCTGACCAAAAGAAAAATCCGCCAGCTCAAGGAAAAGGTGAAACAGCAGAAACGCAACCCGATTCTTGACTGGGTATATGCTATTGTATGGGCTGCCTGTGTCGTGCTTGTCATCAATCAGTATTTTTTCCAGAATTACCAGATACCATCCGGCTCGATGGAGAAAACGCTTCTTATTGGAGATATGATTTTTGTCGACAAGCTCTCGTTTGGCCCGGAGCTCCTGCCGGGTGTTGCAAAAATGAAGGGATGGGCCAAACCGTCGAGAGGCCAGGTTATCATTTTCGAAAATCCCAGCTATCTGTCCAGGGGGCCGATTTTTACCATTGCCCAGCAGATGATCTATATGCTGACGCTGACGCTGGTCGATATCGATCGGGATCAGAATGGCGAACAGAAAGTGCATTATCTGATAAAGCGGGCGGTAGGAACTTCCGGCGATACAGTCAAAGTAGTCCGGGGCGAAGTCTTTATCAAGCCTAAAGCAAGTTCATCCTTTATTGATGAACCATCCTTGATGAAAGGCGAAGGCCTGCCGTGGAAAGCCGCGCGCATGGTGAGCAAGGCCGAGTATACAGATATCGAGAATGTTTCAGTTGCTTCAGCATACCAGGAGGCTGGATTGCCGCTGCCCGCTTCAATCGGCTCGCCTTCAGTATCGAATGCTTACAAGGACGCTTTTTCTTATGACATGAAACGAGTCGCGATTTTGCGGGATATCAATCCGGCGGAACCGCGGTACGCGATGACCGCTCAGCGATACAGCCAGGGCTGG
>JAJTBL010000306.1 GCA_021286925.1 Spirochaetia bacterium
GCCGACATATCAACCCCGCCTGCGTTGGGAATCGATGCGGCAAAGAGACCGATAAATCCCGCGGTGAGTCCAATGTTGTACAAATTGTAGCCCTGATGCAGGTGAAGCATCGCGATAGCGAGCGGCGGCAATACAATTCCCGCAATCACGCCGATGAGAAATGAAAGCGGCAAGGCAATACCGAGCGGAAATCCGAGTTCAAACGCTATAAAACTGACAATCGGCCCCAAAGAAGTTCCAAAGAGCGCGATAAGAACATATTCCTTAGGTTTTTTTCTGACGATAAGCGCTGAAATGCTGACACCGATAATGATGGGAACGCAATTAAGCAGAGTTTTACCGAAAAAAGCAAAGCCCATCATCGTGAAAATGGCAGCGACGGAAGGGCCGGAGAGCTGAATTCGATTAAGCCTGAGAACCAGCAGCCCGAGCATGCCGACCATGGCAACATTCAGAAGCGCAGCTCCCGGGTTGGCTATCACGGTGAAATCGCTGATAAGCCGCGCCGGACTTATCTGCAACTGCCAGAATCCGGTCACCGCTGGTACAATGCCGTTCGACAGAACTCCCATCAGCATGAAAAGCGCTATGGAACATGATACAAAAATCGCCAATACCCGGTCGTGCGTGGTCAACATAATCCTCCATGTACGATCAGAAGCGGTCAGAAAACGGTGACTGAATGTCCCGGAATGCCTCCTGAATATTTATTCATAATAGAGCATGATTTCTCAGCGGTCAATGTATTCTTTTTATACCTCTGATTTGGTATATTGTTTCTATGCTCGAATATTTGAATACCCTCTCACCGGTTATGCAAACCCTGGTAGCGACCCTATTTACCTGGGGTGTAACCGCTCTTGGGGCTGGCATGGTATTTTTCTTCAAATCCATCGATAAAAGGGTTTTGGACAGCATGCTCGGCTTTGCCGCAGGTGTCATGATCGCAGCCAGTTTCTGGTCACTCCTGGCTCCGGCGATTGAACTGTCTGAAAGCATGGGACTCATTCCCTGGATTCCACCGGCTATCGGTTTTCTCTCAGGCGGAATTTTCCTCCGCCTTGTGGACCGTCTTCTGCCGCATCTTCATATCGAATATAAAAGGGAAGAGGCTGAAGGCATAAAAACCAATTGGTCGCGAAGCATCCTCCTGGTGCTGGCTATCACGCTGCACAACATCCCGGAAGGCTTGGCAGTCGGTGTCGGTTTTGGAGCGGTTGGTGCGTCAATCGGATCGGCAAGCCTCGCAGGAGCCATGGCACTGGCGCTCGGCATTGGCATTCAGAATTTCCCCGAGGGAGCGGCAGTTTCAATTCCTCTGCGCCGGGATGGTATGTCGCGGTCAAAAAGCTTTCTGTACGGTCAGGCTTCAGGTATCGTAGAGCCCATAGCTGGCGTTCTCGGCGCAGCACTGGTCAGCACCATGCGACCCATCCTGCCGTATGCATTGGCATTCGCCGCGGGTGCCATGATCTATGTTGTAGCTGAAGAAGTCCTTCCTGAAGCGAACCGCGACGGCAATGGCCATCTTGCCACCATTGGCACCATGGTTGGTTTCGCGGTTATGATGATTCTCGATGTTGCGCTCGGCTGAACAGCTCAGCAAGGCTCGCAGGTATTGGGACCGATTCTCCAAGAATAGCCTTTCTCCTGCATGCCTTGATGCAGGGAGTTTTCTCACAGCTCAGACAGACAAGTTCGCCGGCAGAATCTTCTGAATACTTTGCCAGTTTTCGAGAGCCTTCAAGATTCTCACTGTAGAGCCTTCTGAAGATGCCGCGGATGTCTATATCATGGGGACAAACCTGCCTGCAGGCATCATGCTCGCACCAGAGACAGAGATTGCCGATTTTTCGTAAACCTTCCTGCGCATAAGCAGGCGCCGGCGATTTCAGGTATTGCACAAATCCCTTGTCGCTAAAATAGCGATACTCGGGCAACCCTTCGCGTCTGAGAATGACATCCGCGGCGCTCAGACCCGAAATGACAACAGCCGGAGTCCCCGTACCCATCGTCGTCGATTCACCGCAGCAGAAAAGATTCTTCCATCGGGTTTCCGCATGCTGTCGATGCATCAAATCCTGCCCGACCATCTGTTTGGGACCAGCGACAGAACCTTTGTTTTTCAAAGAATAGCGTTCAATCGTCACCGGAGATCCAATCTCCCAGTCCACAAGATTAGCTTTGAACGATGGATAATAGGAAGCTAGATATTCGATAATCCGCTCAGCTTCTTCCTGTTTTGCCGTCTCGTATGCCTTACGAACCTTGGGATCGCCCTTTACAAGCGCTTCCGGCGAAGGCCAGGCTCTGAACGATGGGCCGATAGCCAGTATGCTATGGCAACCAGGATCATTCAGCGAAGGATCATCGATAGTCGGTATATACAGGGTGATTTCAGATTCGGTGAGGGCATCAGTATCCTGAACAAGCATTTCAATCGGACCGATATCCTCCGGGAACGCT
>JAJTBL010000307.1 GCA_021286925.1 Spirochaetia bacterium
CCGATTATCTCTGGCGGCTTTCGGTTATGGACCGAGCAATGGAAGCTGGTATCGATGATGTCGGAATTGGTGCACTGTTCGGTTTGGGCGACTGGCGATTCGAAATTCTTGGATTGCTTGAGCATGCCCGGCACTTGGAGAAAGTGTTTGGCTGCGGACCCCATACGGTCAGCGTACCGCGGATCGAACCGGCAGAAGGCGCCCCCGATGCGTTGCACGTGCCTAATCCGGTCAGCGACGATGAATTCAGGCATATTGTCGCCATTCTGCGCCTTGCGCTTCCCTATACCGGCATAATTCTTTCTACCCGGGAAACTGCTGTCCTCAGAAATGAGCTTTTCAAATACGGCGTCAGCCAGATTTCAGCTGGGTCCCGAACTAATCCCGGGGCTTACTCACATAAAACAGGAACCGGCAGTCAATTCCAGCTGGGTGACCACCGGAGTCTTGCGGAAGTAGTTCAGGAACTGGCTCATCAAGGATATATCCCTTCATTTTGTACCGGCTGTTACCGGAAAGGTCGTGTTGGCGCGGATTTCATGGATCTGGCAAAGCCAGGACTTATCAAGAGATACTGCGAGCCGAACGCGCTTTTCACCTTTCAGGAATATCTCGAAGATTTTGGCACTGAGGCTTTGATCCAAAGTGTTGCAAAGGTTATTGATCCTTTTATCCAAAGTCTTCCTGACGATGCAACACGGCAAAAAGTGAAACTAGGGCTTGCAAAAATCAATGAGGGGGAACGGGATGTCTATCTCTGATTCCCTCATCCAGCACGCTGACCGACTCTGCCGCAATGAGTACGGCAATTCGGTATTCATCAGGGGACTTCTTGAAATCAGTAATTATTGTGTCATGAATTGCAAATATTGCGGACTTCGGCGCGACAATTTCAGACTCAAGCGTTACCGGATGACTTTTAACGAAGTAATTACAGCGGTAGAACGAGGCTGGCAGCGCGGGATCAGGAGCTTTGTTCTTCAGGGAGGTGAAGACCCGGAACTGCCGCCCAAAGCGCTGGCGAACCTTGCCGACGCCATCAGAAAAAAAGTTCCGGGGAATTATGCTCTCACATTCAGCTTCGGGACGATGGCAAAAGACGACTATGCACAACTCAAGGCGGCAGGTGTCGATCGATATCTCATCCGATTTGAAACTTCCGACCCTGACCTGCATCAGCAGCTCCGAGGCACAACGCTTGCCAAAAGGCTTACGGCAATCGAAGCTGTTAAAAGCCTTGGATTTGAAGCTGGCTCAGGATTTATGACAGGGTTGCCCGGATATTCTGAGGAGCAGCTCTACCGCGATATTGAACTTGCGCGGTCTCTTGACCTCGATATGGCTGGTGTAGGTCCTTTCATACCGCACCCGCAAACTCCGCTTGCCAAAGAGCCAGGCTCTCCATTGGCATTGGCAGTGCAAGCGGTAGCTCTGCTTCGGCTTGCACTGCCCAAGGCTAATATTCCAGCAACAACAGCGGCAGGATCCCTCGCGCCTGATGGAAGAGAGCAGATGCTAGCCGCAGGCGCGAATGTTCTCATGCCGAATATCGGCCCTGTGGACTATAAAAAACTCTATGAACTCTACCCTGGTAAAATCTGTCTCGATGAAGACGGGCTTACCTGCCTGGGCTGTCTTGCGATTCGAGTCAAAACTGTCGGCAAAGAATTGAGCATGGAACGCGGAGATTCTCATAATTTATCATTGAACAAGGGGAAAACAGCATGAACAAGACACCTTCATCAGAACGAATCCATATTACTTTGTATGGCATACGGAATGCTGGCAAGAGCGCCTTGATCAATGCGCTTGCCGGCAGAACCATTTCAATTGTCGCAGACCATCCAGGTACTACCACGGATCCTGTCTCCAAAGCTATGGAGTTTGGAAGTCTCGGGCCGGTCGTTTTGACCGATACTGCGGGTCTCGACGATGAAGGAGAGGTTGGAACACTGAGAGTTCGGCAAACTCTGGAAAAGCTGTCATGGTCGGATATTGTCGTCTTTGTTACTCCTGTTGACCGTCCGCCGACAGCGCAGGAAAAAAATGCTTTCAAGGAACTCAAGCAGAGCAAAGCATCGGTGCTTATCGCAGCAAACCGGGCTGATCTGCCCCACAATCCTGAAAAGCTAGCCTGGCTCCAGCAGCACCAGGATTTGCAGACAGCCGAAAACAGAAAAGCCGCAGGGATCGTCTTTACCAGTACCCTGACAGGCATAGGCATTGAGGAGCTGAAAAAAACAATTGCCGCCCTTGGTGAACAATCGAAATTCCATGAGATGAGCCCGCTTGAAGGTCTTGTCAAGGAGGGTGATACTGTACTCCTTGTAACGCCCATCGATTCTGCAGCGCCGAAAGGAAGATTGATTCTTCCGCAGGTCGAAGTCCTTCGCGATGCACTCGATAAAGGCTGTATAGCGATGTGTGTCAGAGA
>JAJTBL010000308.1 GCA_021286925.1 Spirochaetia bacterium
ATTGGTTGAGCCCCACATTCATCATGAACTTATACCACATCGCGCGGACCATATCGCCGGGAATCGAATATGGTACGTTATGCGATTTCAGAAAGTCCGCTATTTCGGCTATCGCTGGTCTGAGATTGTCAGGATCATTTTTTTCATCGCCGAAACGAATTTCCCCTGGACGCGGGAAATCGATTCGATTGCCTGCCCGCAATGCATCTATGCCTATGATAAAAGCAAGCGGAACCGCATCTTTTCCAAATTCTGCGCGTAAAATCTGCTCGCTGGTAATTCCATTGAGCAAAGAAAGAATAGTGGTATTCTCTCCGAAAAATGGTCTGATTTCTTCTATGGCTGATTCAAGATCATAATTTTTCACAGCAAGAATAATGAGATCATAGGGTTCGGCCATTGTTGAATCGGCTAACCTGAAATCATACCGTTTACCGTTCACAATGAAACCGTCACGAAGATACCGCTGTTTTCTTTCGCCTGAAGCGGCCAACGCGATAGCATCAGGATCGACATCGAATATCCGGGAAGCGATAGCAGCACCGATTGCTCCCGCTCCTGCAATCAAGGCTTTATTGATTTTCGGCATCACAACCTCCATGCTGTACTTCATGTGCCACAATATATTTTTCAACACGATGCAAAATCCGTTCGGGGATTCTGCAGACAATTCTGGTCCCAGAGTCGGTCGTCTGCTCTGAGATGATGGAACCCTCGCGGTGCATGAGTGCTACCAGCGCATATTCATTGTGCGGAAATTCGAATTCATACTCTCCCATTTCAGCTGTCAGCGCCTGTTCGATAGCCTTTGCAAGAAGGTCAAGTCCCTCCCCTGTTTTGGCTGAGACCGGAATTCCCGCGCCATGCATTCTTGTCCACTGATCGATTTTCTCAGGATCAGCGATATCGGTTTTATTGAGCACCAGAATTCGCGGTTTGCCCCCCGCTCCGATTTCAGACAGCACTTTTTCTGTCGTTTGCATGTGGACTTCAACTTCAGGATCGCTGGCGTCTGCCACATGAATCAGAAGGTCAGCTTGCGCAGCTTCTTCCAGGGTTGCCTTGAAGGCTTCAACCAGCCCATGCGGCAGATTTCTGACAAATCCAACCGTGTCAGTCAAGAGGAGCGTGCCGCCAGAAGAGAGTGTCAACCGCCGCGTTGTGGGATCAAGCGTTGCAAAAAGCTTGTCTTCAGCCAGGACTTCCGCATTGGTGAGCGCATTCAAGAGACTTGATTTTCCCGCATTGGTATATCCCACAAGCGCGGCTCTTGGAAGCAGAATCCTTTCACGCCGCCTGCGCTGAATCTCGCGAGACATCTGAACCTCTTTGAGCTCTTCCTTTATTTCGTGAATTCTCCGTTCGATAGTCCGGCGGTCCAGCTCGATTTTCTGCTCACCGGCGCCTTTTGTACCATATCGGCCGCCGCGCTGGCGAGAAAGTTCCTCATAGGAATGAGCAAGGCGCGGAAGCGCGTATTGCAGCTGGGCAAGTTCAACCTGAAGACTCGCTTCCTTTGTCAAAGCGCGTGCCGAAAATATTCTGATAATGAGTTCCGCCCTGTCGTAAACTTTTTTTTTGGTCAGTGTTTCCCAATTCCGCTGTTGGACAGGGGTCAAAATATGATCGAAAATGATTGAATCCGCGTTGACCGCTTCAGCCGCGTTGGCTATTTCCTGCGCCTTGCCCGTTCCGACAAGCAGACTCGCGGTTTTTTCACGCAGTTTAACCAGCATCGAGTCGGCAACATCGATGCCCAGCGTTTTTGCAAGCCCTTTCAACTCATCGAGAAGGCTCTGTGCTTCAGCTCTTCGAATAGTATCTTTTTCTATGCCAACCAAAAGGCTCCGTTCTGCCTTTGGCCGCGGGTCAGTCAGTTCTGTCACATCAAACTCCAGGCTTCACTATAGCATATTTATCGTAAGGATTTACAGCATGGCTCTTGGCTATCCAATCCTGAAAAAAAAAGCTCCTGCTGTACAACAGCAGGAGCCCTGGAAGCCGTTCAGACTGGCGGCTTTTAATTACCAAAAGGCATGTTCCATATCCAATGCTATAGAACAATAGCCTCTTTATCAAAGATCGCCGATAGTTGCAACCATGATCGCCTTGATGGTGTGCAGTCGATTTTCAGCCTGATCGAAGACCTTGGAATGGCGTGAGCGGAAGACGGCATCGGCGACTTCCATCTCACTGATGCCGAATTTTTTCTGAATGTCTTTGCCGACCGCTGTTTCAGTGTCATGGAACGCGGGGAGGCAGTGCAGGAAAATGACATCGGGATTGCCGGTCTTTTTGACGAAATCCATGGTCACGCGATATTTTTCCAGCTGCTTGATTCGCTCTTCAAACTTGTCTTCTTCGCCCATGGAAACCCAGACGTCGGTATAGAGAACATCAGCGCCGGCAAGCGCCTTGTCAGCGTCTTAG
>JAJTBL010000309.1 GCA_021286925.1 Spirochaetia bacterium
TTTCTGAATGTTGCCGCCGGAAAGCTCATCCATTCTAGAATCGGGCCGAGCCTTGACGGAAAAATCCTGAATCCGCCGCAGGGCTGTCTCGCGCGCAGATTTTCTGTCGGCGATGCCCCGGGGAAAGAAGCGCCTGCGATCGAGCGCGATATAATTTTCTGTCCAGGTTTTTTGCAGGACTACGCCCCGCTTCATCCTGTCGGAAGGAACGTAGGCGATGCCGTTTGGAAGCCAGGGCGCTGTTCGCGATTTTGGAAAAGCTTTGCCCTGAAACAGAATCGTGCCGCTTGAGGGCTGGAGGAATCCCGCCAGGACTTCTTCGATTTCTTTCAAGCCATTGCCGGAAATGCCGCAGAGCCCCAGGATTTCTCCGGACGCGACGGAAAAACTGACCTGATTCAGCAGGGGTACCGAGTGGTGTTTGCGCGTGATGGACAGGTTTTTAACGTCGAGGATAGTCCGCGCGCCGGCCGGATGCCGCCTTCGGGCGGAAAAATCGAGACAGCTGGCCGAGCCCATCATGAGGCAGGAGAGGTCGTATTCGGAAATATCGCCGGTGTCCAGCGTGGCGATTGTCCTGCCATCGCGCATGACGGTGACCCGGTCCGCGATTTCCTTCACTTCCCGGATTTTATGCGTAATGATGAGGACCGTGATTCCCTGACTTTTCAGGGTTTTGAGGAGTTCGAAAAAATGCTGGATTTCCTGTTCGGTCAGCACGGCAGTCGGCTCATCCAGGATGAGCAGCTGGGTTTCCCGATACATCTGGCGGAGAATCTCCAGCTGTTGGCGCTCGCTGACGGAAAGATCCGATGCCGGCGCATCCGGCTTCAGTGAAAAACCGAAGCGCTCAATCATGCGGGCGGCTTCTTTTTCGGCTTTTTTTGTGTCGAATAAAAATCCCGCCTTTCTGGGTTCCTGCCCGAAGACAATGTTTTCTGCGACTGTAAATTCTGGCACCATTATGAAATGCTGATGCACCATGCCAATACGGAAGGCTCTGGTGTCCTGCGGACTGCGGAAAACCGCGGGTTTGCCGGCGATGGTGATGGTTCCCGCATCTGGCTCGAGAAGCCCGGCCAGGATTTTCATCAGGGTTGTTTTACCCGCTCCGTTTTCCCCGACAATCGCATGGATTTCGCCAGCTTCGACAGACAGATTGGCCCCGTCATTCGCCACCGTGCCGCTTGAGGGAAATGTTTTTCGTATATTTTCCATGACCAGGTAACTCATGCCGGCAACCTTGCTGTCCTTTGTACCATAAAAGCCGGCTCGCGCAGAGCCGGCTGTTTTCCGCACATCGCTGAATTTTTAAAACCTTGCCGGGTCCTGATTGCGATGCAGTCCAGCACTGCAATCAAACCCGCCGGTAAAACTTACAGCTGGGGAATGGGAAAGGTCAATTTGCCCGACTTGATTTCCTGAATCTTCATATCCATTTTGGATCGAATCGCCGCGGGGAGCAGGGCAAGGTATACCGGGCTTCGGTCCAGAAATTCGACATAGCCCTCTTTGATTCCGACCACATCAGCCTTGCCGAAGGGGAGCGTGCCGGCGGCTGCATCTCTGAGCACCGTGTAGGCGAGGCGTTCCTGGTTGAGGGCGGTACAGCCGACGATATTTTTCGGCGCCCGTGAATATTCGTCGGCATCGAAGAAGACAAGGTATTTTCCGGAATCCTGGGCGGCTTTGACGGAACCCTGGCTCGCAGAGCCCGCGATCGGGAGGACGACATCGCTGCCGGAATCGTACATGCTTTTAGTCAGTTCGAGGGCTTTGGTCGCGTCATACCAGTTGCCGAGGACGCGCACATCGAGCTGGAAGGAGGGATCGACTGCCTTCAGTCCCTTTTCAAAACCCGGGATAATCAGCTTGTCCATGACAGGGTAGTGCTGGCCGATCAGCATTCCCGCCTTTTTCGCGTTATTGGCGCCCGGCATGCTGGAGGTCGAGACGAGACCCGCAAGATAGCCGGTGATGAAACCCTGTTCGATTTGGTTGTACAGCACCGTGTACATGTTGGGATTTCCCGCGAACTGCCCGTCAAGGCAGATGAATTTCTGTTTCGGGAAAAGTACCGAGACTTTGTTGACCAGATCCGGCATCGAAGGGTTGGATGTGAGGATAAAATCGTATTTTCCTTCGGCAGTCAGGCTTATCAGCTTTTCTTCCCATTCTGCCTGGTTGAAGCCCGCCTCGAACACCTTGACGCTGGAGCCGGGGTTTTCAGCAGCGAATCGCTCGGCGCCTTTGGCAAGGCCGTCATAGGTGGGACTGCCTTCCCTGATCCCCGGGATAAATACGCCGATTTTCAGAGGCGCGGCGAAAACCTGCGCCGACAGCGCGAGGCTCGCGAGAAGGATAGCAAAGATAGTCAGTGCCCTTTTCATTGAAAGCTCCTTGGACTCG
>JAJTBL010000310.1 GCA_021286925.1 Spirochaetia bacterium
TCCTTCAAGGGTCAGCTGTCGCCTGCTGATTGGCATTTATATAAACCCATTGATAAGCGTAAGGCATTCCAGAATAAATGCAATGGCTAATTTGAAAAATTATTCAATTTTATTTAATACCGATGCGAACCCAAAAGCCGGGAGTATTTTGCATCCTATTCACACTTCAAAATCTCAGCTGCAGCCCGCCCTGCTCTGGCTTTCAGAACCCCTGCCAATCTCTCAGCCGCGGCGGGCAAATCGGCGCCTTCGCTTCCTCCTGGCGCATAGATGACAGCCAGCAGGTTCCGGGCTCCTTCAAAAATCTTGGTCGCCATGGAATCCCTGACTGGATTGGCTGTAGGAATCCAATCCGTACCGGCCTTGCGGTAAACGCAGAGGAGATCCGTTACATCGATTTCCTGCCCGCCAGCATTGAATATATAAGCATCGCCGGCTCTGCCCCGCCTCAGCAACAAATCAGAGCCAGCCTTATCTAAATCGATAATGCTGATGGGATAGCCGACGGCAAGACTCACCAGATTCGCGGCGTCCACATAATAATTAACCTTCGGAAAATCCCCTTCGAGCATTGCCTGCAGAAGGTATTCACTGGAGGGTTTGGCGCGACCTGCCGGCTTGTAACTGCCATATCGCAGCATGTCGCGAACCGCTTTTTTCCGTGAGGGTGAAACGAGCGATTCCCCTAGAACAAGACAGCGCTGAAGTTCATCCTGAAATACCTGCTCAAAGGAGTATGGTTCCCAGGCAGCATCCTGCGCTTCTATCACAGCGACCATGATATTCTCAAGGCTTTTGTCATTATCGAATGAAAATTGTGTCGGCATGGTTTTTCTCCCGTTTGCGCCTCATTTTCTCAGTTTCAGCCTGCATTTTGTTCGGCTTGGATGGCTTTGAGGCAGATTCTTGCCTGTCTGCATCGAATCGTCAAGAATAGCCGGCAGAATATTTACGGCAAACTGAAAGAAAAACGCAATTGCGTTTTATCTGCGGATAATTCATACTATGGAAAAATGGAGGAACGACTGTGATCAAATTCCTGAAACAGCCAATGATGCGGAAAGTTCTCTATTCGCTTGTACCCTTGTATCTCTATGCACTCTGGATGTATGGCTACCGGGTGCTCCTGTCCGCAGCTGTTGTATTTCTGCTCGGAGTCGGCACCGAGTGGCTCTTCGAACGCAAAAAATCGGGCAAGGTCAGCGAGGCGGTTCTGGTCACATGCGCGCTTTACGCACTCGCCTTTCCGCCGAAAACTCCGCTCTGGATCCTTGGTGTCGGCATCATATTCGCCGTTTCCATGGCAAAAGGTGTCTACGGCGGTTTTGGAAGGAACATTTTCAACCCTGCCATAGCGGGCAGAGCGTTTGTCTATATTTCGTTTGCCGTCGTCCTCTCTGCCAGCTACACGAGTTTCGGCAATTTCGGGATCGGTGCGGCCGATGTTGTCGCCAGCGCGACGCCCCTGGGCGTCATGCGCCAGGGCGGGCAGGTTCCGATACTCAACCTGCTTCTTGGTCAGCGATCTGGAGCGATGGGCGAAGGGATGGTATTGCTGATTATCGCGGCTGCTGTCTATCTTATCGCGACAAAAACTGCCAGCTGGCGAATCATCCTTTCATCGGTACTGGCAGGCACGGTCCTCAACGCCATTCTGTATTACAGCGGTGTCAAGCGGGCACTGCCGATGGAGAGCCTGCTCGCTGGTTCATTCCTGTATGTTTCGGTATTCATGGCAACCGACCCTGTTTCGGCGCCGAAAAAGCAGCTCTCGCATTATTTCTACGGCACGCTGATTGGCGCAACGCTCATTATCATCAGGACATTCTCGGCATTCCCGGAAGGCACCAGCTTTGCCCTTCTTTTCGGCAACACCTTTGCCAATTTGATTGACATTGCGGTGGATTCGGCTAAAAAACCCGCTCCCGCAAAACAGGGAGGCGCCAAATGAAATTCAAAAAAGAATCGATTGGATATGTGGTTATTTTCACATTCATTGTGTGCGTTGCCTTCGTCATTTTTCTTTCAGTTGCCAATCAGCTGACACTGGATCGAGTCAAGGCAAATAAGAGCTATGAGTCGCACTTTGCGGTCCTGCGCGCCTTCGGACTTGCCGATGCAAACACACCCAAGGATCAGGTCGAATCCATCTATGCGGCATCAGTCAAGGAACTTGCGGCGCCAGATTCCGGCGTCTCTGCCTATTCGGCCGATATCGATGGAACGAAATTCCTCGCGGTCAAGCTGACTAATCCAGGGCTGTGGGGGCCGATTACCGGAATTCTCGCGGCAGATATCAAGGCTGAGCGGATTCGCGGCTTTGCGATTCTGGACCAGCAGGAAACGCCCGGTTTGGGAGGCCGAATTTCCGAACCCTGGTTCACCGCCCAATT
>JAJTBL010000311.1 GCA_021286925.1 Spirochaetia bacterium
GGCTGTCCGCATGCCGACAGCGTGAATGCGCTCAAGGAAGCCCTCAAAGACGAAGCTGAATTTTTCACTGCCTCGGATATCGGCTGCTACACCCTTTCCGCGCTGCCGCCGTACTCAGCGGTTGAAAGCTGTGTCGACATGGGAGCGTCAGTCGGGATGGCCAGAGGCGCCTCGACGGTCGGCCAGAAAAAGGCTGTAGCCATGATTGGAGATTCGACTTTCTACCATTCCGGGATGACCAACCTTCTCGATGCGGTAGCCCACAAAACACCGATGACCGTTCTCATCCTTGACAACAGCACAACCGGCATGACCGGCGCCCAGCCGACCATTTCTCCGGGCTCGCGTCTGCCCGAACTTCTGGCGGGGCCCGGGGTCGAAAAAGAACATATCCGCGAGCTGGAAGCTCATCGCAAAAATCACGAAACAAATGTCAAAATCATGAAGGAAGAGCTGGCCTATGAGGGTGTTTCGGTTCTCATCATGAAGCGCGAATGTCTCGAATACCTGAAAAAAGCGAGGAAAGCATGAACTACAATATCATACTCGCGGGCGTCGGCGGACAGGGCGGACTTTCCGTCTCGGTTGTCATTGCGAGCGCTGCAATGGCATCAGGTTTGCAAGCCAAACAATCGGAAGTTCATGGCATGTCACAGCGCGGTGGCGAAGTTCTGGCGCACCTGCGCATCGCTGATGCGGAGATTCAAAGCCCGACCATTCCCCGCGGTGACGCTGATTTGATTCTCGCATTCGAACCGCTGGAAGCCCTCCGGTATCTGCCCTGGCTTTCCGCCGATCACGGCGTCGTTGTCACCGCCTCAAGCCCGATTCTCAATATTCCCAACTACCCGAATCTCGAGCTGGTGCTCAACGAAATACGCGCCCTTCCCCGGCATCGGATTATCGACGCTGACGCAATCGCCAAGGCTGCCGGCAGTGCGCGAGCCGCGAACATTGTCCTTGTCGGCGCGGCTTCGGATTTGCTTCCAATCGCTCCGGAAGCAATAGAACAAGAAATCAGCCAGCTTTTCGCCCGCAAAGGCGAAGCAGTCGTGGCTGCCAATATCAAGGCATTCAGAGATGGCAGAAACAAGATTTAACCAGGTTGGATTGACGGAAAAGCAAAAAGCCCTGCGGGACAGCTTTGCACCGCTTCTGCAAAAACCGCGCTCTGAAAACCGGGACTCTCTGACCGAAACCGAAGGTATCGCGATGCTGAAGGCGATGGACATTGCCCTGCCAGCCCACCGCTTTGTCTCAGGCTCGGCGGAATATAATGCCATTGTCCAATCCTCAGGCTCGAAGGTCCTTTTCCCCGGTGCAAAGGCGGTTGTAAAAGTTATAAGCCCGCAGATCCTCCACAAGACTGAAATGGGCGGCGTCGAAATTGTCGAAAACGATCCCGCACAGATACTCGCGAGCATCCGCGCGATGGAAGAACGCTTCGCTTCATTCCAGGTGGAAGGCTATACCATCAATGAATTTGTCCAGTTTGAACCGAAACTGGGCCATGAAATCATTTTCGGCTACCGCTTCGCCCCGGATTTCGGCCCGGTTGTCAGTTTTGGGCCAGGCGGAATTTTTGCGGAATATCTGGCGGAGAACTTCAAAACGGGCAGCGCGAATGTGTTTTTTTCACCCAGCCTCGCCACCCGGAACCTCGTCGAACAGACGCTTGCACACAATGTCGTTTACGGCCTGCTTTGCGCGGGCTTGAGAAACACCAAACCGGTCATAGCCGGCAGTGAGCTTGTCGATGCCCTGATGAAATTCATCGAGGCTGCGCCCGCACTGGCAGCGAGCGGTGTTTCTGAATTCGAAGTAAACCCGATGGTGATCAGCAAGCGGAGCGGAAAAGCCGAGCTGGTGGCGCTGGATTGTCTCGTCAAACTCAAGGATTTTTCAGCCATGGGCCTCGCGCAGGATGCTGACGGCGTACTGGTCAATCCCGCGCAGAAAACACGGCCAACCGCCAATATTGACCATATTCTCAAACCGCAAAGCGCTGCCATTATCGGTGTTTCCGAAAAAGGCATGAATAACGGACGGATCATTCTGCGCAATCTCCTCGAGAACGGTTTTGATGCACGGCGGCTGTATGTGATCAAAGCCGGCGTTCCCGACATCGATGGATGCCGCTGTGTGCCGGACATCGGAAGCCTTCCTGAAAAAGTCGATTTGTTCGTTCTTGTCATACCGGCATCGGGAACCCCGGAAACGCTGGCGCAGATTGCCGAACTCGACAAAGCCTGGTCGGTCATTGTCATCCCGGGCGGTCTCGAAGAAAAATCCGGCAGTGACGCGATTGTCGCGCGGATGAAAAAATCGCTGAAAGACGCGCGGGCGCAGGGCAAAGGCCCGCTCATCAATGGCGGCAACTGCCTCG
>JAJTBL010000312.1 GCA_021286925.1 Spirochaetia bacterium
TCTGCCTTTTTGGGCGAAGGAGCCCCCGGCACCAGCAGGGCTTTTCGATCCAGCCCCAGTTCTTCTCTGCTTGGAACAGGATCGCCGTGGTCTTTCAGCAATCAACTGGAAAGCGGTGAAAGTCCTAAAAAGATCTTGATGGGGTTCGATTCTCCGTATCTGCGAGCCTTCAGGTATCTCGAATATCCGGCAGAGGATTTATCAGTAAATGTGCAGAGAGAGCCGGAGTACGCTGTGTCCGGAGTCGAATTCTGCCTTCCTGCTCCGCATGGTCTTGTCTCGCTTGCGGGTTCACTGGTAAACCCCGTGGAACAACCGTACGGTGCTGGCTTTGAAAATCCTTTGTATTGGGCATCACTCTATGCCCGTTCGAATTTCAAAGCCGTGGATGCCGGAATCTGGGCAGGATGGTCGCGAGGATATATCAGTCCCGCAGGAATTGCGACCGCTCTGGAGATGCGGTTCGGCACTATAAAAATGGACAGTCAGAAGCCGCCGCCAATCCGGTATTTTCTGAAAAGTTACGTCTTTGCGGCAAATGAAGAGTATACAACCTACCGCGGCACCTTCCCTGAACGAGATTTTTATTTCAGGCAAGATGCCGGCATATCTTTCAGCGAATGCCGGCTGTCCTCTGTTTTCTCCGCCTGGTCTGTGTTTTCTGGTGCGTCCATGCAAAGAATATTCGACCCTTCGGTTTCAATTTTTACAAAACTCGCCTGGCTCTGGGCGCTTGACGGGGCTGATGAGAAACTCTCGGTTTCCATTCCGGGATGGTTTCTCCAGTCTCGCTTTAGCTGGGACAAAAACGGCTTGAAGAGGGTAGAGCCAAGCCTTCGCCGAGAACGATCCTTTTTGGGAGGAAGGTTAACGCTCTTGTTTTCTTTGAAAGCGGATAAAACTGCAGATACTCCTGAAAGTGGCGGCTCTGATGACGCGCTCGATTTTGAACCGAGCGGGGAAGGGGATTTTGAGGATTCATTTTCAGATGCTACAGGTACTTTTCCACACTTGCCTTTGGCTATTCAATCAGCCTTGTTCCAGATCAGGTACCAACGGCAAATCTATGCAAGCGGGGAATCCCGGATGACTGCTTCTTTTTTTGGAGCTCTAAAACTACCTTCGCTCAATGAGGGGAATCTTTCTCCCGAAATGCAAATCGCTGGAGAAGTGATATTGAATGCACAGAAGACCGCAACCCTGGCAGTCAGAGGAAAGGCAGCCATGACACTTGAATCCATGACGAGCCTTTCATTCAGCAAAGCATCGATAAGCGTGTCATATACATGGAAAAGTTCATCATGAGATTTTTTCTTCTCGTGCTTTGCAGATTTCAGGTTTGCTGGTATATTCAAAGGTACAATGAAAAGAGGATTGATTGCGGTTGATATTCAGAATGATTTCTGTCCGGGAGGCGCTCTGGCTGTGCCTGGCGGCAGTGATATCATACCGGTTGTCAACAAGCTTCTTACCATCATCCCAGTATCGGTGCTGACTCAGGACTGGCATCCTGCAGGGCATATCTCTTTTGCAAGCACGCATGGAAAACCTGCCTATTCAATTGATGATTCAGAAAGAAATTTGGGAGTGCTTTGGCCTGATCATTGCGTTGCGGGGACCCACGGCGCCGACTTTCATCCCGCATTGGAAAGCTTCCGGGGCAAGCTGATACTTCGCAAAGGCAGTACACTGGATCTGGACAGCTATTCAGCGTTTTATGAAAATGACCATCGCACTTCAACCGGCCTTACAGGCTGGCTTCGTGAGCAGGAAATCCAGCAGGTTATCATTGCTGGTCTTGCGACCGATTATTGCGTACTTTATACCGCCATGGATTCGGTAAAACTTGGATTTGCCACAACAATAGTCATCGATGCCGTACGAGGTGTCGATGCCAGCCCCGGCGATGCTGAGCGAGCGCTCAGGACCATGGAAGCCGCAGGCTGTACTCTGATTCCATCAAGCAGGATTGATGCATGAAAAAACATACAACAAGCGCTCTCTTCACCGATTTTTACGAACTCACCATGGCTCAGGGCTATTGGAAACGCGGTCTCTACGAGCATCGTGTTGTTTTTGACTATTTTTTCCGCAGGCAGCCGTTTGGCGGCGGATATTCGGTTTTCGCGGGGCTTGGCAGTCTCGTTGAAGCGCTTCAAACCTTTTCTTTTTCGGAACATGATCTTGAATACCTTGAAAGTTTGTCGATTTTCGATCCCGGGTTCCTCGATTACCTTAAAAATTTTAAATTTGAAGGCACGCTGTATGCTGTCCGGGAAGGCGAAGTCATCTTCCCGCAAGAACCCGTGCTCAGGATCGAGGGCAATCTCATCCAGTCCCAGATAATCGAAGGGGTCATTCTCAACACTTTGAATTTCCAG
>JAJTBL010000313.1 GCA_021286925.1 Spirochaetia bacterium
GAACCGCATCAGCTGGACAAGCTTTTCGGAAAACCGGAAAAAATTGTCTCAAAACTGAAGTCAATAGTCCTTTTTGGAGCAGGCGGGCTTGTAAAGCGGCTATTGGCGGAGCTTGGGGCTTCCAACCAGAGCCAGAAATCGCTGTTTTCAGCAATAAGAAAGCATGAAGAGGATCAGTTTTCAACCTTGTCTCTGATCGGCAATCCTTCTATCAAGGTCATCGACGAAGACTCGGAAAAAGTTAAGGCAATTTCGCAGGAATATCCTTCGGTTAATTCCATCTGCCGTGCTTTTTCCGATGAGCTGCTTTTTGACGAGGAAAGTATCGATAAAACCGATCTTGTTCTGTGCATGTCAGAATCTCAAAGCACCAACCTGCTGACAGCCATCATGGCAAAACATTACGGTGCACGGAAAGTGCTTTCTGTGGTTTTCAATGACCTGTACCTGCAGCTGCTTGGGGTTGTTCCCATCGATGCGATCATAAGTCAGAAGAATGTCGCTACGAGTGCGGTGCTCGACATTGTCCGAAAAGCCCATATCAGGCGGCTTTACAGCTTTGCCGAGTATAAGATCGAACTGGTCGAGGTGGCGCTCGGCGAAGAATTTTCTCGGGCCGGGATTACCGTCAAGGAATTGAATCTTCCAAGGGGTATTCTTGCAGCCTTTATAATTCACAAAGGTGAAACTATCATTCCAACCGGCGATACCCGCATTGAAAAGAATGACAGTATCGGTGTTGTGCTGCCGAAAGATCAAATCAACCGCCTTGAAGCGATTTTTGGATAAGTTATGCATTGGAAAACCCTGCTCCGGCTTTTATCGATTGTCACCGCAATTCTTTCTTTTTGTCTGTTTGTGATTGCAGGTTTTTCATTTTTCGAACATGAGCCATTATCAGTAACAAAGAGCCTGCTCGTGCCTGCTCTCCTCGGGATTATTTTCTTCATTATAATGTGGATTTTAGTTCGAAAAGAAAGGCAGAAAATGCTGCTGACCAATCGCGAGGGTTTTCTTTTTGTCAGCCTCAGCTGGCTGACAGCAAGCCTGCTCAGCGCTATTCCTTTTACTCTCTCAGGGTACATTCCCTCGTATGTTGATGCAGTTTTCGAAACAGTCAGCGGCTTTACCACAACCGGCGCGAGCATCCTGACAAATATCGAAGCGTTGCCGCGTTCTCTCCTTTTATGGCGTGCGACGACTCATTGGCTTGGCGGCATGGGGATTGTCGTATTAACCGTCGCAATTTTCCCATTGCTTGGTTTCGGCGGGCTCAGGCTCATGGAGGCTGACGCGCCCGGTCCTTCAGTCGATCGAATTACCCCCAGGATCGCAAGCACGGCAAAGATTTTCTGGTTCATTTATCTCGGCTTGACAGTCGCAGAAACACTCCTTCTCGTTTTTGGAGGAATGACCCTGTATGACGCGATCTGTCATAGCTTCGCGACCTTGGCCACGGGGGGTTTCAGCACAAAGAATTTAAGTGTCGGATACTTTAACAGCGCTTATATCGATGTCGTCATCACTGTTTTCATGTTTCTTGCCGGCGCCAACTTTACTTTGCATTTCCGTTTTCTCAGCGGCAAGATAAAAACCGTACTCAAAGATGCAGAATTCAGGGCTTATTTCCTGATCTTCGCAATTTCATCGCTTATCATCGCGATTGATCTTTCAATTCATCATGTCTTTCCGGGGTTTTTCAATTCGTTGCGGTTCGCTGGTTTCCAATCATCTTCTATTCTGACGACAACAGGATTCGCGACTGCCGATTTTTCATTATGGCCCTATGCTTCCCAGATTGTTCTGCTGTTTCTGATGTTCATTGGCGGCTGCGCAGGTTCTACCGGCGGCGGTATCAAGGTTATCAGGATTATCATTCTTGCCAAGATGGCATTTACCGAGATGCGCTACCTTACCAATCCCAAAGGGGTGTATTCGATTTTTGTCAATAACAAGCCAATCAGGAAAAATGTCGTCTACGATACGGCGGCTTTTGTATTCCTCTATCTTGTCATCATGATTATTTCTTTTGTCGTCGTTGGAATTGGCGGCTATGACATTACCACCAGTATTACGGCGACGCTGGCTACGCTGGGAAATATCGGACCTGGTTTCGGACTTGTCGGTCCTGCTTTGAATTACGCATTCTTCCCTGACTGGATCAAGCTCTGGCTTGCTTTCATCATGCTGGTGGGCCGCCTTGAGGTTTATACGGTGCTCATCCTTTTTACCCGCCGCTTCTGGCACTCATGATTAAAACTGAATTGAAATATGCGATAGCACAATGTCTTTTGTATCGAGGAAGTTTGTCAGATTTATGGTGAAATGTATTCGAATTTGAATTCTAAAAGAATAAAAAAAGCCTGGCGACG
>JAJTBL010000314.1 GCA_021286925.1 Spirochaetia bacterium
CCGCGAGAAACCGCAAAGCCAATTTCAAAAATAATAAAGTTTTGAAATTGGCTCATCCTATTGATTATAGAACCTGAAACCAACTCAAACTTAAAAGCCTTCAAACCCGGCTTTATCATGAAATTTAAATGCGAAACTGCCAGATCCATGAATGCTCTTCAATCCAACGCTCCAAAGCCCCTGCATGTAATTAAAAATTTTCTGTACTGAAGCATTATTGCTGATTTCAGTGACATAGATTTTTTGACCCTTAGGATTTATTACCGACACTTCCAGAGCACCTTCATCCGCGCTCACTGAAATTTCGAGTTTGGGCAGTGTTCCCCTCACAAAGTTGAGCGATATCGATTTCGTGTAGTCATGGTTAAAATTATCATGAAAAGCAGTGTAGTTGTAGGGATTGAGTAAACAGCCGCTGAATAAGGCTATGAATACACCTGCAAACAGTATTGTCTTTTTCATCACCTGCCCCCGATTCCATTTAGCAAAGCCTGTTCAATTGACTTCAGAATCACCTTGCTGCTGCCCGTCGCGCCGGACACTGCCTCAACTTCCAACGTTTGCTTTTCACGGACTCGTTCCACAATGACTTCCGCAGGACCTCCGCGTCCATGCTCATGCTTTAACAGCTTGATTGCGGTAATTGAGCCGCCTTCAACCGTCACCGCGGTTTGCGCATTTATCATCGAAGTCTTCCACTCGCCAATCCAGGTACCGTCAGCCACTTTTGATATATCCGGATTCACAATTTGAATCTTTTCGATATCAGCAGGAAGCTTGCAGTTGAACAGCAGGGCCGAAATCAGGGCGAAAAAGATAGCCGCAAGGCTTCTTTTCCGGGACTTCTCACGGATTTTTGCTTCTGCTACAACAACCGCTGTTGCTGGGAAATCATGGAGCGGAGCTGAAAATTTGAGCGGCAGGAAAGCGTGCTGGTTATTTTCATTGTGGGGTATCGATCCGAATCCCAGAGTTCCGCCGCTGACTGCCCCGCCTGAAAACAAGCCATTCGGGCAGGAACTTCCAATCATAGGCTCAAAAGAAACGTCATTATGCATAGCATTCTCCTGAAAGCTTTTGAGGATCTGCTCAAAAGCGCTCTCCTGTTATCACTGTTAACTTAACGATTCCAGATGTTAACGGTGGTAACAAAAAGTGTCAAGGAGTGAGAGTATCAATTTCGATAATTTTTTAACAAAATTTTCTGTTACACGACAACAAGCCCGGCAGATAGCAGAGTCTGAAGCGCTTGTTCAGGAAGGGCGAGCCGGATGCTGAGTTCCGAATAGCTCAGCTTGCCAGCCGAGAGTTCCGGGCTGTTGATGATACTGCGGACTTCGTGCGCTTTTGCACGATTAAGCTTCAGTGTTTCAAGACTTCCGCGGTATGCCCAGGTGAGTCCTCTGGAAGAAGCATACATTTCACCAGCGATCCAGAAGGCGCGGCCTTTGGGATTGGGAACTGTTGCATCCAATTCACTTTCGGCTTGGGCAATGAGGCTTTCGGCCAGATTTTCTGAAATGCCAGGGCGAGGCGCTTGTTTCCCGAACCAGCGTGAGAGCGGAACGTCCAGCTCCGCTCCTTCCATCCATGCAGACAGGGATGCGGCGAGCGGCGTATCAAATGTATTGAAGCGATCTTCTCCCACAAACGAGAGGTCGTTGTTTGCAAACCGCGAAGGACGGTCGATAGGTTTCAGATTCGGGCGTTTTCCCTCCTGCCATTCACGGTACATCCGGGAATGCCGGGTCAGAACAAATCGATGCCAGAAGGCTGAATCGACAAGACCTGAAACAAAAAGCTGCCGGCAGAATTCAGCCGAGTCGATAATGTCGGCTTCAGGCTGATCCGGGAAACCGTAAATCAGATAGGTGTGGATGAGCAACCCTGCACGGCGCATGGCGACCAGGGTTTTCACAAGCTCCGCCAAGCTGAAGCCCTTGCCGGTCATTTGCAAACCTCGCTCTGTCGCTATCTCGATTCCGCCAGAAACCGCAACCAGCCCCCGGGAAGCGAGAAACTCGCATCGAGCCTGCGTCCAGGTCGCATCAAAGCGGACATTGCCCCAATAACTGTACTGTCTCTCCCGGTTTGCAGCCGCAAAATCAAGAAGGGCAGACATGGGCATGGCTTCATCAACAAAATGAATTCCCCGAAGCCCGGTTTTTGAGCTGGCTTTATCAATGGCAGCAAGGAGGGCAGGTGTTGCAGAGCGTGAATAATCAGCGACATATTCCAGTTCGGTGTCGCAGAAGGCACATTTTTTCCAATAACATCCGTGTGCAAGACTGAATTTCAGCCAAGGCGTGTCAGACCAGAGGCGGTGCATCGGGTTGAGCGAATCTACAATGCGCAGATATCTG
>JAJTBL010000315.1 GCA_021286925.1 Spirochaetia bacterium
AACAAACATTTTTATGCGGGATATCGTAATGTATTTATGAGTCATATGTAGAGAATCCTTTTATTATGAGTAGATTTGAATGATATTAGATACCATAATCTATAGTATTTGCGAGTGTCATCATGTCCATCGGATAGAAAATATACCGCCAAAAGTATCAATGACATAACTGTGAAAAAACTACCTGATTTTTCTATAATAAGCGCATTTCTGCGTAGCTATAGAAGCGACATCGGAGCCGGAACGCCAAATGTTTTTTATAGGAACATCTTTTATTCGGCAGCAACACAACCACAGCAATTTTTTGTTTGATCATAACATAATGTAATTTTCTCCTTTACTATTAATTTATTCTCCCTTTTTTGGCCGAAGGCTCAATCTAACATATTCTACCATTTAAAACCCGTGAAGGGAAGGAAAATGGAAGGGGCTGGGCGGTGGGTGGAATAAAATTTTTTAAGAAATTTTTTGCGTTTTTGAAGCGCGGATAAGCTTTCTGCGCGTTATATGGGTAGAGGCGATATAAGTTGGCGCATGGGAGAAGGGAGAGAAAAGCGAGATAAGATGAAAAAACCTGGCGATGGGCTGGGGCGGTGTAAGCGGCGGAAAACCATGGGCAAAGGAGCAGGAAGGTGGAGTTCCACGAGGATGAGTTTAAAGGGTATCTGGTAAACCATCGGTTTTGCACGGAGGAGGGAGCGGCATGGGCCGCTATCTGGGTTAGGAAATTTCTCATGGAGTTTCCGAACTGGAAGGAGGAGCGGGAAAAAGCAGTTTTGGGGTTTGAGAGCGCATTAATGTTCAAAAAGCCGTCGGAGACGGTAAAGAGGGCGGTGAGGGCGATTAAGTATTTCATTGTATTCATGGATAAGCACCAGCAAAAACCGCGCGCGGAAATGGGTAACTCAAAAGATGGCAGCAACTGCGAGGCGGTCAGAAGCGATGATGTGATGAAAACTCCGGAGCCGGTTCATCCTGTTCGAGATGATGCTGAGAAAAGCCTGTGGCGGGAGTTTTCGGCTTCGATGATGGCGCAGGTGCGGGAGCTGATCAGGCTGAAGCATCATTCGATTCGAACTGAAAAAACGTATCTGGCATGGACACGGCGTTTTCTTGACTTTGTGGAAAAACGGAAGCTTGCGAAGATCGTCGAGGGGCAGCCGATGCTGACGGCCGATCATATACGGGCGTATCTCAGCTATCTCGCAATGGAGCGAAGGGTGAGCGCGGCGACGCAGGAACAGGCGCTCAATGCTTTGATGGTTCTGTATAGAACGATTCTTCATATCGAAATCGATGGGTTATCCAGCGTTCTGCGGGCAAAAAAGCGGAAGAGGCTGCCAGTTGTTCTGAGCCGTGATGAAGTCGGACGTTTGCTGAAGAACTTGCAGCAACCGTATCGGATAATGGCATCCATTATGTATGGGGCCGGGTTGCGGCTGGAGGAGTGCCTGTCGCTGCGGGTCAAGGATATCAATTTCGATAATGGAAGCATCGAAGTTCGTTCCGGAAAAGGAGGCAAGGACAGAATGACGGTCCTGCCGCAGGCTTTGGAGCGCGATCTTAAAGCGTACCTGCGGGAACTCAGGCTTCATTGGGAGGAGGCTCGCAAGCGAGATTTGCCCGGCGTTTTTCTGCCGGAAGCGCTGGGAAAGAAGTATCCAGCTTTGTCGGTGGATTGGAGTTGGTACTGGCTGTTCCCTTCACGCTGTCCCAGCACGAACACAAGGACCGGGCAGGTTGCGTTCTGGCATATCCATCCGTCGGTTCTGCAAAAAAAAATCAGGCAGGGGATTCAGATGGCGGGGATTGCAAAGCTGGCTTCGGCGCATACCCTGCGGCACAGCTTTGCGACGCATCTTCTGGAAGATGGGTATGATATCCGAACGATTCAGGAACTGCTTGGCCATTCGAATGTTCAGACAACCATGATTTACACGCATGTGGCGGTCAGGAACAAACGAGGGGTTCGAAGTCCGCTTGAAAATATCTGAATGGGCGGGCCTTGGATGGATGAAACAATATAAATACCTGGAAGTGCCGCCTGAGCCTTCCGGGATGGATGAGACGCATGACAGCGATTCGGAAGGTGGCCGCCGAAACAGGCTCATCATCGCGAGGTTCGCTTTTTAATCTTTTTTATGGTTTCCGAAAGCTGGTAAAAGCTTGGGAAACCAGTAAAAGTTATTGTAGATTGGCATTTTTGAGGTGTCAATCTTTTTCAGCTGTAATGTGCATGCGATGATGCTGGGCAAAAAAAGAGCCCCGCTCGAGGCGAGGCTCTCGGATTTCACATGAGAAGGGGTTATTTCAGGTATTTGTCAAGGAAGGCAAAG
>JAJTBL010000316.1 GCA_021286925.1 Spirochaetia bacterium
TGCGGCGAGTTTTGTCATAATTTCATAAATTTCACGTTTTGCCCCAACATCGACACCCCGAGTTGGTTCATCAAGCACCAGGATTTCAGGAGAACGTCCCAACCATTTTGCTACAACTACTTTTTGCTGATTGCCGCCTGAAAGATTCGATACCGGGACATCGACCGAAGGTGTTTTTATTCTCAGCGATTGAGTAAATTGCTCCGCAAAGTCTCGTATGGTCGCAGGGTGCACAAAACCAGCCTTTGCCAGATGATCAAAATTCGCCGCAGCAATATTGAATTCAATAGAAAAATCTAAAAACAAGCCCTCAGCCTTTCGGTCTTCTGTCACAAGCCCCATGCCCAGATTCATAGCATCGAGCGGTGAAGTAATACTGACGTTTTTACCTTTGAGTTGTATCGTACCGGTTTCCGCTGGTTCAGCGCCAAAAAGTGCGCGCACCAGCTCTGTACGGCCAGCTCCCATGAGACCTGCAATCCCGAAAATTTCGCCTTTTCGCACAGAAAAGCTTACATTCCGAAAAGCTTTTCCCCTCCCTAGATTGTTAACCTGCAGTATTGTTTCGCCCGGTGCCGTGTCTTTCCGCGGAAACCGGTCTCCTATTTCTCTTCCAACCATCATCGAGACTACCTGATTAAAGGACAGATCCCGAACATTGGCAGTTCCGATATATTCTCCGTCTCTAAGAACTGTCAATCTGTCGCAGATGGAAAAGAGCTCCTCGAGTCTGTGCGAAATATAGATGAACGACACACCTTTTGTTTTTAAAGAACGAATAATCCCGAAAAGTTTTTCAATTTCATGATCGGTCAGAGCACTGGTCGGTTCATCCATGACAATGAGTTTTGCCCGGTGAATAAGGGCTTTTGCAATTTCCACAAGTTGCATCTGGCCGACGCTGAGAGAGCCGGCCGGCATATCGGGATTTACCGCAAGCCCAAGTTCTTTCAGTTTTTCAGCGACTTCAATATGCATGCGGCGGGCATCAACCAAGCCCAGTCTGGTTTTTAGTTCTTTTCCTAAAAACACATTTTCAGCAATGCTCAGATAGGGAAGGATACTCAGTTCCTGATGGATAACAGCAATACCATATCGTTCGGCGTCGCGGACGCGGCGAATTTCAACAGGCTGACCGTTAATTCGGATTTCACCGGCGTCTTTCTGGATGACCCCTCCAAGAATTTTCATCAGGGTCGATTTGCCTGCTCCATTTTCGCCGACAAGGGCATGGATTTCTGCGGGTTCTATATCCAGCTTCATATCTTTCAGAACGACAACCGGTCCAAAAGACTTTTTGATGCCCCGCATTTCGAGCCTGATTCCATCCATCAGAAATTGACTCCTGAATAAAGAATAATATTTGCATAGGGTGTTGCTTCACCGGTTCTGACAATTGCCTTGCAGGATTTTGTCAGCGCTTTGAATTCAGTGTGTTGAACAAATTCTATCGGAATTCCGTGCAGCATCTGCAAAATGGCGTTAAAAACAGCTGGATTTTTTTCTTGAATTTCTGCTGCCAGTACGATTTTCTCAATAACCATGTCATCCGAAATGGCTGATAATACTTCAAGAAATGATGGAAGACCTTTTTTTACCGCAAGATCTATGCGCCTGACGTCATTGGCGATGGGGAGACCGCAGTCAGCAATCGCCAGACTATCGGTGTGTCCCATTGCAGCAAGGACTTCAGCTATCGGCGCATTCAAGATTCCGTATTTTTTCATATGCTTCCTCGCTTTATTTTTGCAGGTTGAGCCAATTTCACAACTTTATTAGTTTTGAAATTGGCTTTGCGGTTTCTCGCGGCTCTTAAGAACCGCTGTGAAACACGCGCACTGTAAAATTGGTCTTTCAAAATGCATCTGCATGTTGAAAGACCCTCAGGTTAGCTGATACCGCTGTTGTTTCGCGGCTGATAAGCTCGACCCCCAGCAAATACGTTACATTATCCAGCTTTTCGCCGTTCATTTGGCGCATGAGCAGCTCAGCGGCAGCTCTGCCCATTTCATAAATCGGCTGAGCGATTGTGGTCAAAGATGGGATATACAGTCTGGCAATATGAACATCATCAAAACCTATCACCATCACATCACGAGGAACAGATCTACCAACCTGATGAAGGGCTCGAATGGCCTGGACAGCAGCATGATCGTTCCAGGCAAAAATACCATCGTAGCGTGAAAGATGTTCTCCCTCAGCTTCAAGCGCGCGATATTCATCTGCTTCATCAGCGAGGAAAATTTCCGGAGCCGCATACCCCTGCCGCTCAGCTTCATGAAAAAAGCCTTCCCTACGGTGGCGCTGGCTCGTGGATTCCTGGGGAGCTCCAATA
>JAJTBL010000317.1 GCA_021286925.1 Spirochaetia bacterium
GGCGAAGGCCGAGCAGAGCAGGAAGGCGAACAAGAGGAAGAGGGGCGGATAGATGAGGGAAAGCCCCCGCACCACGAGGAGGGCCATGAGCCCCGAGCCGCGCCACGCCGCGCTCATGGCGCCGATGAGGCAGATGATCACGACGACGATGAGCGATTTCCTGAAGCCGGGAATCATGGACTCGAAGAGCCGGCGCGCCGGGATGCCGCGGCTCAAGCCTTGCAGGAAGAACATCGCGAGCCCCGCGAGGATCGCGTAGAGCATCGGCAGGCCCGTGATGGCGCAGGCGAAAAGCCCCGCGATGAAGAGTATGGCGACCATGGGGGGAGTATAGCATAAGCAGGTGGCGCAAAATATTAGCGTTCATGAATGATAGAGATTTTCCGATACTAATAATAGAAACCAATGGCTTCGGAGGATACCTTGGCTCCTGACGAAAAGCGCATAGCAATAGCCTTGCTTGAGGATAATGAATCCGATTCAATTTTAATCCAAAAGGCGCTTGAGAAGGAGGATTTTATCCTTGACTGGAAAAAGGCCGCTTGTCGAGAAGAGTTTTTAGCCTTGCTGGAAACGAGCGTTCCTGACTTAGTTTTGGCTGATTTCCAGCTTCCGAGCTATAACGGCCTTTCGGCATTGGTCGACACTAAGCGGCTCTATGTCGATATACCCTTCATAATCGTCAGCGGTGTGATCGGCGAGGATTTGGCGATTAAGGCTTTTACGCTTGGCGTAACTGATTGCATCAACAAGAATAACTTGTCGCGTTTACCGAGCGCGGTTCGACGGGCTCTTACTGAATATGGTGAGAAAATACGTCGCAAGCAGGCGGAAGCTGAGTTAGCGAAAAGCTATCAACGAATCCATACAATTTTCGTGCATACCTTGAAAGCGATGTCAGCAGCTCTCGAGCTTAGGGATCCGTATACCTATGGCCATCAGCAGCGAGTGGCGAAACTTGCGAAAGCGATTGCGGTTAAACTAGGGCTCGAGCAAGATCAGCAAGAGGGGATCTTTCTAGCAAGTCTCGTTCATGATTTGGGAAAGATACAGGTGCCGGCTGAAATTCTCATGAAACCAACGAAGTTGACCGATCTCGAAAGGAAGCTCATTGAGCTCCACGCTGATGCAGGATATCAGATACTTAAGGATATCGATTTCCCCTGGCCGATTGCGATCGCCGTTCTTCAGCACCATGAGCGAATCGATGGGTCTGGATATCCACGTGGAATTATCGGTCAAGAAATTTTACAAGAGGCGAAGATCCTGGCTGTAGCCGATGTCGTGGAAGCGATGGCTTCCCATTGGCCGTATAGACCAGCTCTCGGTATCGATAGTGCCTTGAACGAGGTAAAAAGAATGACTGGGGTGAAGTTTGAAGAAGATGTTGTCGTTGCCTGTGTCGCTGTTTTCGATGAGGGCTTCGCTTTTGAATGAAGCGAGGAGGTTAGAAGGTATAGCGCCGGGATAAAAAATGAATATACTTGATTATTGCAGTCGACAAGCAGAAGAAAGTGTTGGATTTTAAATATTTATCTTTATGAATCGCGCTATTTTTTTGCAAGGGGTACAAGCTATGACGGTTCAGCAAAATATTGAGCCGAATGTGGATTGCGCGATAGTATTCATCAGTGATGATTCCGAGCGGTATGCGAGCTATTTTGGATCGATGCAAATTCCATACTGTCGATTTGAATTCGCTAAAACTCTCGACATGCTCCCCTATTCAGCAACTCCTCCAAGTGCAGGGGTCGTCTTCATCATCGATTGCGCCTCGATTGGAAAAGTAAGATCGAAAGAATTAATTAACAGCATATTTGCGAAGAATGGGCGAATCAGCTTCAAGATAATGGTCATATCCCGGAACATCTGCGAAGCGGACAGGGCCGATGTCCTGAAGATTGACGCTCTCCTGCATGATCCGCCGGACCCGAAAGAACTCTACTTCAAGCTGAATAGGCTTGCTGGAGATCTACTGCTCGCCAGTGCCGCCGCGGTTGGCGCAAGCTCCCCGAACGATTGCTTGCTGATCGTCAAGAAAGACGGGGAAATCATTTCCAGCTCCTCTTGCGCTGACCATGCATTCCTCGGGATCTCCGAATTGCTGCCCGGGACCAATGTGCTGGATGTTCTCAAAAAGACACTTTCCGCCTTCTTCTTCGAGAAGGTCGCTGAATTCTTCAAAAATTGCGACTCGAGTCCGCTGCATATTTCCATCCAACTGAACGATGACTATTTCCCGATTGTCTTTTCTCGCGAAAATCAGAGCAATGGGCATATAACCGTTGTGCTTTCATCGGAAAACTACAGGGACATCGCT
>JAJTBL010000318.1 GCA_021286925.1 Spirochaetia bacterium
AAAACCCTCGGCCCCGTCCGCACTCTCCCATTGGCCGGTTCAACTGCATCTTATCAACCCGCGAACTTCATCGTTCAACCAAGCCGATGTGGTAATCGCAGCTGATTGTACGGCTTTTGCCCTCGGCTCATTCCATACCGACATACTCAAGGACGCTCCGCTGGTAATCGCCTGCCCCAAGCTGGATTCGGGCAGAGACATCTATCTTTCAAAGCTGGCTTCCATTATCAGCCAAGCCAAATCGGTGCGGGTTGTTGTCATGGAAGTGCCCTGCTGTTCCGGGCTCCTGCGCCTTGTTCGGGAAGCTAGAAGCATTTCCGGCCGCTCCATACCGATTCACAGCCTTGTTGTCGGCATCGATGGCGGCTTTGTTGCACAGAACAGTGATTGAGCATGATGAGGCGGTATGCCTCTTTCAGATACATTGAACCGTAATGGTTTATGGAGGTATGTAATGGCAGACAAATCAGCAAAAAACCCCGGCTCTGCAGCCGGCCCCTGGTATGTGGATTCTTCCTGCATCGGCTGTTCGCTCTGCGTGGGAACCGCTCCCGCCACCTTCGCGATGTCGGATGACGGCTCGGCAGCCGTGGTGATCAAACAGCCGGCAGGAGCGGATGAGCTCGAACTCGCAGCGCAGGCCATGACAGATTGCCCTGTCGGCGCCATCGGCAACGACAACTGAAGGCGGCTCTATTTTTTCAAAGCGCTGACCGGATCGGAAAACTCACTGCGCATGCAGCAGAATTCCGCCCCGGTCAGCACCGCCGGCAGTGAAGCCTGAAGCTATCCGCTCTTACATCAGATGTTCTGGATTAAGCCCCTCCAGCTCGGGAAGCACAAAGCGCCCATCCTTGCGGGCTAAAATGCCGTCAAAATAGATTTCACCGCCGCCTGATTCCGGATCCTGCATCAAAACGAGGTCCCAGTGCAGGCTGGATCGGTTTCCGTTAAAGCAGTCATCGTAGGAATTGCCCGGCGTGATATGGACCGAGCCGGCAATTTTTTCATCAAACAGGGTGTCGAGCAGCGGAGCTCGAATAAAGGGGTTTATGCCGAATGCAAATTCGCCGAGATAGCGGGCACCTTCGTCAATGTCCAAAATCCGGTTGATCCGGGCGGTATCGTTTGCCTTTGCGTCGACAATCTTTCCATTTTCAAACTCGAAACGGACATTTTCAAACTTGAAACCGTCTTTTTCGCTTGGGGTATTGTAGGACAAGACGCCGTTCACCGAATTACGGACAGGGGCGGTATAGACTTCGCCATCGGGGATGTTCATGGTTCCGTCGCACTTGATGGGCGGCAAGCCTTTGATGGAGAATTCCAGATCGGTACCGGGTCCCAGAATCCTCACTCTATCAGTCTCTTTCAGCTTTTCGACAAGGGCATCCATTGCCTTGGACATTCGCGCATAATCCATAGTACAGACATTGAAGAAAAAGTCTTCAAACGCCTCTTCGCTCATGCCGGCATTCTGCGCCATGGCCGCCGAGGGATAGCGAAGCACAACCCATCGGGTGTGGGGAATCCGCTGTTCGATATGCACTTTCTTCCATATATATCGATTGTACAGATTCATCTTTTCCGATGGGATGTCTTTCCAGTCATAGGCATTGCCAAGGCTGGTAAAGCCAATGAATGCATCCATCTGCTTCATCCTGGCCGCTTCGAACTCGGCTTGCAGGGCAAACTGTCCTTCCTGTCCTTCACGGTACAGTTCACGCTCAACGGTTTTGTTGCGCAAGGTGACAAAGGCGTGAGCGCCGGCTTTATGAATTGCCCTGATCAGTGCAGTCACAAATTCAGGTTCCTCATTGGTATCCTGAATCAAAACCTTGTCGCCGGGTTTGGCTTTGATTGAATAATTGACCAGAATATCCGCCAGTTTTTCAACTCGTGGGTCTTTCATGAGTGCTCCTTTCAGGAGTGAGTATAGCACGAATTTGACCGCTTTGGGCGGGAATCGACAGTGAGCGCCCTCATTCAGTATATTTAGAGCATGACGGAGAAAAACATCCTCAGTTCGGAAGCTTTTGCGAATGTCAGCATCGAGTTCCCGATTCAATTCGATCTGAAAATCATTTACTTGACAGCCGAGGCTCAAAATCTGGAATCAGAGCTTGCAAGCCTTCTTGCCGCGCTTTCCATCCCCTGCTCGCTGATTCAGGGCATCAGCACTCCCGGTAAAAAATACGGCAAACTGGGCGCTCGGGTGACTATTGCCTCCCAGGACATGATGGACAGCCTCTACGCCGGTGTCGCAAAACTGCCGGGAGTAAAATTCGCTCTTTGAACTAAGCCGCTTCCAAAAAC
>JAJTBL010000319.1 GCA_021286925.1 Spirochaetia bacterium
GGGCTGTCCGCCGCATCCCATGACTATCCTGAATGGCTTGCTGGCATTGCTGGATCGGCTGCCGCGAAAGTAATCCAGCTGTTGCGCTGATAGCTGACATCCAGCTTTCCCCCATGTTACAATGAGCCACGGTGAAAAAGTGATATTCCGGCATATTGAAACCCCCAGCATGCGCAGCATGCTTCTTGAAAGAATGCTCTGGGCATCGGGACTGAAATCCTCGCAGGATGAAACGCAAAACTTCAAGCGGCGCGATTACTCCAAAAGCATTTCCAGCCCTAATCCTCCCGAATATCTCAAATTGCGCATCAACATCCGCAAGGAAACTGTGGAAGGTTTTCCGGTCTTTTATCTGTCGCCCCGTGCCAAGCCTGCGGATAAACAGCCAAAAACCATACTCTATCTGCACGGCGGTTCCTACCTTTTTACCTTTACGCGCCAGCACTGGGGGTTTTTGACTCGCCTCGTCGAAGCTACTGGCAGCACCATTATCGCGCCCGACTATCCCCTCGCGCCAAAACATTCCTATGCGCACGCCTATCTTCTGCTGACAGCCCTGTATGAACTCATAACCGCTGATATCGATCCGGGTAATCTGCTTTTCATGGGCGACTCGGCGGGCGGCGGACTGGCGCTGGGGTTTTCCATGTTCCTCCGTGATGAAGGCTTCCCGCTTCCTGAAAAACTCGTCATGCTTTCGCCCTGGCTGGACATCACGCTGACCAACCCCGCCATCCAGGAAATCGATAATCAGGATCCATTTCTCAATGTGTCGGCGCTGAAAAAGGCGGGGCTTGCCTGGGCGCACGGTGCAAATCCGCGGAAGTGCCTGCTCAGTCCCATCTATGGCAGGTTCGAAGGCTTGCCGGAACTGTATCTTTTCATCGGCACCAAAGACATCATGATAGCTGACTGCAGGCGGCTGCTCGGCTACTGCCTGGCTTCGAATGTACACCTCAATTATTTCGAATATGAAAACATGCTCCATGTCTGGATGCTGTTGACCTTCAAGGAAGCAAAAGAAGCCGCGGCGCAGATTGCCGAAATCGTGAAAGGCGCGGGGAAACCGCCTGTTTTGCCCGTTTAACGCACTTTTAACAATTCCTTTGTAAAAGCTTCATATAAACCGGATATCTTCTGCTTACCTGTTGCAGGAGGCAGGCAGAATGAACAAGACTACAAGAGTTTCAGTTCTTTTATCGATGCTGGTCATCTTTACGCTGGGTACGGGATTGCCCGTTTTTGCCCAGAAATCAGGCTCGAATATAACACTGCTGGGATCAGGCGCAACCTTCCCTGCGCCGTTCTATTCAAAGATTTTTGATGTCTATGCTTCAGCGAAAGGCGTCAAAGTGAATTATCAGGCTATCGGGTCATCGGGTGGCTTGAAGAACATCATGGATAAGGTTGTCGATTTCGGCGGATCCGATTCCTTTGTCAAGGACGCTGACTTTGCTAAATATTCAGCACCGATCGTCCACATCCCGACCGTTATCGGCGCGGTTGTTCTGACCTACAACCTCCCTGGTGTAACCAGCCTCAGAATGACCAGCGATGTGATTGCTGATATCTATCTTGGTAAGATCAGCCGCTGGGATGATGCCAGAATTGCCGAGCTCAATCCTGGTGCAAAGCTTCCAAAAATGGCGATCATGCCGGTTTATCGCTCCGACGGCTCTGGAACTACCTTTAACTTTACTGCCTATCTCGCGGCTGTCAGCAAGGAATGGAAAGAGAAAGTCGGCAATGCCAATAGCGTCAGTTGGCTGGCTGGTCAAGGTGCGGCTCAGAATGCCGGCGTGGCGGCTGTTGTCCAGCAGACACCGGGAAGCGTTGGATATGTCGAACTTGCCTATGCCAACCAGAACAAAATGCCGGTCATAAGCATCAAAAACGCCGCAGGAAACTGGATTGAACCAAACCTGAACTCCATTTCAAAAGCTGCCGCTCTTGCGCTCCCCGCGGACACCAGGATTCTGCTTGCCAATACCCAGGCTCCCGAAGGCTATCCCATCTGCACTCTGACGTGGATCATCGTCTACAAGGAGCAGAATTATTCCGGCAGAACCCTCCAGCAGGCTCGCGAGCTGGTTAACCTGCTTTCCTGGATAGTCCGTGACGGCCAGAAATATGCCAACGCGCTCGATTACGCGACCCTGCCCGAGCAGGCTGTAAAGACGGCAGAAGCGGTTATCAAGAGCATTACCTACGATGGGAAGCCCATACTGTAAATCCTGTAATAGAGCGAATGTAATATAAGAAGGCAGAGCAGATGAACGACAAGAGGTATGATAGTATCCTGAA
>JAJTBL010000320.1 GCA_021286925.1 Spirochaetia bacterium
TGAGTTCGGCGACGGCTGAGCCAAGCCCTCCGGTTACCCGATGGTTTTCGCAGGTTATTACTTTGCCGCAGGCGCACTGCTCGAGTATGGTCGCTTCATCGAGCGGGGCAAGCCAGAGAGCGTCAATAACCGTGGCTTCAATGCCCTGTGCTGCGAGATTCGCCGCGGCCTTCATGGCTTCTTTTACCATCACGGTGCCCAAAGCAATCAGGGTTACGTCTTTGCCTTTTCTGAGTATCTTGGCTTTTCCCAATTCGAATTTTTCTTCAGCGGCGTAGAGCATATCAGCTGGCTTGCGCTGGAGGCGGATGTAAAAGCAGCCGTAGGTTTCTGCCGCGAGTTTCAGAATGGCAGCCAACGATGCTGGGTCTGATGGCTCGGTTATGGCGAGTTTGGGGACGGCGCGCATCAGGGCGAGATCTTCAAAGGGCATGTGGGTGCCGCCGTTGAAGCCGGCAGTGATGCCGGGGTCCGAGCCGACCAGCTTTACATTGAGGCCGGCATAGTTTGCGGAGAGGAAGAATTGGTCATAGGCTCTGCGCGAAGCAAAGCAGGCAAAGGTGGCGGCAAAGGGGATTTTGCCAGCCGCGGAAAGGCCTGAGGCGATGCCGACCATATTCGCTTCGGCGACGCCAACATTGACGGCTCGTTCTGGGTATTTTTTTGCGAAGGCGCCGGTTCCGTTGGCGCGCATGAGATCCGCTTCAACAACGACAATTTCGAGGCCCTGGTCAGCGAGCGCGGTCAGCGTCTCGGCATAAACCGCTCGCATTTCTTTCTGTTCAGCCATAGTGGTTTCTCCTGAAGTTAGGTTATTCGTTCAACAGCGCCGGAATAATGCGGGCTTTGGTGCCGAGCGCGGCAAGCGCTTCTTTGGTCTGTTCAATGCCGTAATTCATGTTGTGATTCGTGACAAGTCCTTCACAGAACGAACAGCCCTTGCCTTTGATGGTTTTGAGCACAATCATGGTCGGGCGGGCGCCTGCCTGCGCTCTGCGCGCCTTTGCCCGGGAGATTGCCGCGTCCATGGCTTCGAAGTCATGGCCGTCCACCATTTCGGCTTCCCAGCCGAAGGCTTTCCATTTTGCGACAATATCTTCCATATCCATGACATCTTTGGTCAGTCCGTCTATCTGCATGCCGTTCCAGTCAGCGAAGGCAATAAGGTTGCCGAGTTTTCGGTGCGCGGCGAACATCGCGGCTTCCCATACCTGGCCTTCGTTGCTTTCGCCGTCGCCGATGATGCAATAGACGGTTGGGGGAGCATGATCCATCTGCAGGCCGGTCGCGTATCCGACAGCGGCTGAAATGCCCTGGCCGAGCGAGCCGGTTGTCATATCGATGCCGGGAGTCTTCTGCCGGTCGCAGTGGCTCGGAAGAAGGGTTCCGCCCTGGTTCAGCGTTAAAAGCCAGCTGGTCGGGAAAAAGCCTTTTTCAGCGAGAGTTGCATAGAGCGCCGGGCCTGCATGTCCTTTTGACAGGACAAGGATGTCGCGATCAGCTTTCCGGGGATTGGCTGGGTCGACATTCATGTGGCGGAAATACAGAAGGGTCAGGATGTCGACAATCGACATAGCCCCTCCGATATGACCGACGCCCAGATGTCCGATTTCTTCGATGGTCAGGCTCCGGATGCGTTTCGCGGTTTCCTGCAGATCTTTCAGTTCTTCTTTGTTCATGGAGTTCCTCTCATTGTTCCCTTATGGTGCGGGTAATTATTTTCACAAAGTAAGTAAATGGCAGACTACCACTTTCTTAAAAATCTGTAAAGTGGAATTTCAGAAATGCAGGCAGAATTTGAATCAGAATCGCAATTTTTACGCGTTATATAGATAGAGAGTTTCTGCTCAGGAGGTGAGGATATGCACAAATGGGCGAAAAAACCGGCGCTGATCGTGGCATGGTTCGGTTTTGCCGTGCTAGCCGGCTGTTCAGCGCCGGGCAATGACCAAGTTTTTCTGCCGATTGGGGATGTCCGGCCGCCGGTTCTGGTTGCTGTGAATCAGGTTGATTCGGGGCTTCTTGAGCTGGATTTCAATGAGGATGTTGCAATGGTTGCTGACAGTTTTATCTTTCAGCCGAAGGGGGTTCAGATGAATCCCGCGGTGGAGGGAAATCGGATTCAGGTAGCCTTTTCGCCCAGGCTGGATCCCGGGACTGCCTGTACGCTTTCAGGTGAGGCTGAGGATCGGGCTGGGAACAGGCTCAAGTTTCTGATTTCCTTTGCAGGGTATAATGAGCATCCGGCCAAACTGAGACTGAATGAGGTCCAGCCGGGGAAGAATAGTTCGG
>JAJTBL010000010.1 GCA_021286925.1 Spirochaetia bacterium
TTTCGATGGTTTTTCAGGGAGCAATGAATTGCCTGACACCAGTCTACACGATTGGCAAGCAAATGCTGGAAACCCTGAACGAGCACAAAGAAATGCCGCGCAGCGATGCTGAAAATCTGATCAAGGAATACCTGGGCTATGTCGGGCTTCCGCCTGAAATCATGGGAAGATATCCGCACGAACTTTCAGGCGGCATGAAACAGCGCGCGGTCATCGCGACAGCCCTGTTTCTAAAACCCTCGCTAGTCATTCTGGACGAACCGACAACTGCCCTCGATGTCATCGTTCAATCGCAGATCATCAATCTGCTGAAAAAGCTGAAAGCGCAATTCAACCTTTCATTCATATTCATAACCCATGATTTGGCGCTGGAAGCCGAAGTTGCGGATCGCATCTGTGTCATGTATGCCGGGAAAATTGTCGAACTCGGCGCCAATGAGCAGATTTACGGCAAATCAGGCCCCGCGCATCCCTATACTGAGCGCTTGCTGGCAGCGACACCCCGGCTTTTCAAGAAAGTCGAAAAATTGCACTTTATTCCGGGGACACCGCCCGACCTGATCCATCCGCCCAAAGGATGCCGTTTCAATCCGCGCTGTCATAAAGCCTTTGAACGATGCAGGGAGGAAGAGCCGCCCCTCGTTGAAATCGAACCAGGTCATTTTTCAGCCTGCTGGCTGAACCACAAGGGTTGAGGGAGGCATCAGATGAGCGACATCATTTTAAGCGTACAGCATCTTAAGAAATATTTTGAACCGCACCAGACCTTTACCCAGTCCATTACCGGCGGCGGCCAGAAAAAGGTGATCAAGGCAGTCGATGATATCAGCTTCGACATCGAGCGGGGAGAGATTTTTGGTTTGATCGGCGAATCAGGATCCGGGAAGACCACAACCGGCAAACTGGTGATGAAACTGATTGAAGCGACAAGCGGGAAAATCATCTTCAATGGTGAAGACGTCACTGTACTGAACAAGGAAATGCTTCAGGAATATCGAAAAAAAGTCCAGATGATTTTCCAGGATCCCTACGCCTCCATGAATCCGCGTTTCAAGATCAAGGATGTTCTTGAGGAACCGCTCATTATTCATAAAGTCAAATCATCAATTGAAGAGCGGACAAAAATGATCGTGAAAGCCCTGGAAGAAGTAAAAATGACACCGCCGGAAGAATTTATGGGCAGATGGCCGCACATGCTTTCTGGCGGTCAGCGCCAGCGCGTCGCAACCGCCAGAACTTTGATTCTGAATCCGCTGATGCTGGTCGCAGATGAGCCGGTTTCCATGATTGACCTTTCGACCCGGGCTGAAATCCTGGCAATGATGAAAGAAGTCCAGAAAAAAATGGGCCTCAGCTACCTGTACATCACGCACGACCTCTCCACTGCCCGATACTTTACCGACAGAATTGCTGTCATGTATTTGGGCCGAATTGTGGAGATGGGCAAAGCGGAGGATATCATTGACAACCCGCTGCATCCGTACACCCAGGCGCTGATAGAAGCAGTTCCGGAGCCGGAACCTGGCAAGGTCTGTATTATCAAGGAATTGCCTATTTTCGGAGAAATTCCCAGCCCTGCAAATATTCCGTCCGGATGCAGGTTCCACACCCGCTGTCCTTATGCGGTTGATGACTGCAAAACCCTGCCGGAGCCTGAACTCATGCCCGACGGTGATGGACATCTGCATGCCTGCAGGAGGTTTAGGGAAGTCGCTGAAATACGCGGCAGGAAAAAAGCACCTGGATGTGCTTGATCAATGCAGTGTGCCTGGCTGAACCCCTGGCTTTCAGCACCCAGCCTTGCAAGCCTGTTTTCACAAGCTGATAAAACAGGCTAAAATCAGAAGCCATGGACATGGCACGAGTGCAATTCAAAAAAGGAAGGAGATGCCGTTGCCGCTTCTCCTTCCTTTTTTTAGCTATCACAGTTTATATCGCTGGATTGACAGCAACGCTGGGCGCGCAGGATTTGCCCGGCGCAAAAGACACGCCGGATATTTTTTCAAGCTCCGACCTGCTGGCTGGCACCGGCGCGGGTTTGATACGCATCAAAAAGAATGGAGATAAGACCGCCTTGTGGCAGGAAGGCCGGGTGACAGCCATGGCAAAGACAGCCAGCGGCTGGTTTTTTCTCAGCTCCAAGGGAGTGATCTTTTCTGCTGATTTAAAAAAATTTGAAAACCGGTCGGCTGGGCTGCCCCAGAAAACGATAAAACTTGTCGTCAGCGAAGATCCGCTTTCTACCCAGCTGGTCAAGGAAACGGTAAACCTGACTGCCTTTGCGGCGGATCCCAGTCAGGAAAACAGGCTGGTGGCCAGCACTGGTTCAGAAGTTTTTTTCAGCGAAACTTCTGGAAGAACCTGGATTAGCCTCGGGAGCCCCTCGGCTTCAGGCGGCATCAAGGCGGCAGCCTTCGGCCCGTCTTCACAAAACGCAAAGAATAACTCAGTCTGGGTTTCTACTGCCATCAAAGGAGTTTTTACCCGCGATCTTGATGCGAAAAACGGCTGGGTTTCAGCCTCGAGCGGACTGCCTCCTATCATGGGTTCCAACTATGAGGAAGTCTCGGGATTTGCCTACAGTGCCAGCTTGCCATGGCGAGGCTTGTATGCCGCTACAACTTTCACCGGCCAGATTTTTCAATGGGACAGCTCTGCGATGAAATTTATGCCCCGCTTTTCCGCAAACAAAGATTTTTCAAGTATCGAGGCATTCAACATATCCAGCAAATCCGGCGCGTATGCACTTTCTGACGGCATCATCACTCGTCTGACCTTTCAGAATGACGGAAAGCTGTCGGCAGTTCAGCTGAAACCAGGCACAGACATTCTGGCTGCTCGTCTTAAAAACGCATTGGCCGATGGGGATCCCGGCGTCAATTGTCTTGCCCTGCTTTCGGGCGAACAAAAGCTGAACGAGGAGCCTCTGATCTTCAACGAATCCTGGCAGTTGTCTTCAGTTGCGGGGGCAAAGCCCGAATCCGGCGCCGCCCTTTCAAAAGCGGAACAGCGGAAAATTGCCGCCAACGGCAAACATGGGCTCTACCTGCAGACCGGTTTTTTTATCGATGCAGCCAGCAGGGCGAAGTATTTTTCTTTCATGCAGGAAAAGAACCTTGATGCCATTGTCCTGGACCTCAAGGATGATTCGGGGAAGCTCAGATTTGCACCCCGTGATCCGCTTTTGCTCGCTATGGCCAGCCCCGGGACCCTCCTTGATCTGGACTCCTTTGTTGCAGAAGCTAAAACGCGGGGAATCTACCTGATAGCTCGAATTGTAGTCTTCAAGGATGAAGCGCTCTACCGCTGGAAGGACAGCGCTCTCGCCGTACGCAGCACTCAGAATGGCACCCCCTGGCAGGGCGTGAAAAAGGATGGCCAGCTCATCCAGGAATATTGGGTCGATCCATACTCGCCCCTTGTCTGGCAGTATAATACCGCGATCGCCCGGGAAGCTATCAGCCGCGGTTTTGATGAAATTCAATTCGACTATATCCGGTTTCCAACTGATGGGGAAAACCTGAAATTTATCCGCTTTCCAGCTCAGGAGCCGGACATGACGCAGGAGGCTGCGCTGGAATCTTTCCTCCGCTATGCCCGTTCCAGACTCGATGCGCCGCTGAGTATCGATATCTACGGTGCCAACGGGTGGTACCGATCGGGATCCAGAACCGGTCAGAATGCGGAGCTTTTAGCAGAATATGTCGATGTCATCTGCCCCATGTTCTACCCTTCCCATTTCGAGCAGGAGTTTCAGGCTCAGGCGCCGGCTGAACTGCGTCCCTTCAGGATTTACAAACTGGGAACGCTCAGAAATTACCATATCGCCCGCGGGAAAGCCTTGATCCGCCCCTGGGTACAGGCTTTTTTCCTGAACGTGTCCTATGACCGGCAGTATTACAATGAAACCTATGTCGTGAACGAGGTGCGGGGAGTGCTGGAAGGGATCAATCAAGGGTTTACGTTTTGGAACAATTCAGGAAGATATGACGATATTCCAAGGCTTTAACCTGCTGTCACGAACCTTGCGTATGATTTCTGACTTTTTTGCGCAGACAGGTTCGAAGCGATACGAACGAAATATACAAGGTTCGTGACATCAAGGAAGCTTTTATTCTTGCGAAAAATGTCGTATCATGAATATATGAAAATCAGTTGGATGGATGAGCGCCTCACGGCGCCGCAAAAACGTGTTATTCTCTGGTCGCTTGGAGCACTTTTGCTCGGTCTCATCATGAATGCCTACCACTATTCGCTTGAAGGTGCAAAAGGCTTATATCTCTGGAACAGAACTGGTCTCTTCAGAAGCCTCATTCTGATGGCCTTTATCCCCGGCAGTTTGGCACTGCTTTCTTTTCCGCTTGAAAAACTGCAAAAAAAATCAGCTTCAAAAATAATGCGCGGATTTTCGCTTGCAAGCTCGGTTGTCGTAGCCCTGCTGTCGGTAGGAATTCTGGCCTTTCTTATCCTCGGCCCACGCTCCGGTTCTGTCGAACCGCCTCGGCTCAAGCTGATCAATCCAGTTCAGGGCATACAGCCATCGTCGCTGGCTGCAGGCGGCATTTTATCCAATTCGGCAGCTCCGCTCACCGCACAGCCGGCTGGACCGTCTGCAGTACCAGCCAGCCTTGCTCCGCCCCTGCTCAGGCTCAGCTTTTCTTCAGACCCCCATTGGGGCGCTGACACCTCAAACACCCAAGCCAGATCCGATATTCTAGCGCATATCGCCGAACGCAAGCCCGACGCGTTTTTCATGCTGGGCGACACGGTAGAGACAGGTTCAAAAGCTCTCATGTGGAATTTTGCTCTCGCGGATCTTGAAGCGATAATTCCATCGGTTCCGCTCAAAGTTCTGCTCGGCAACCATGACGCGCTTTTCGGCGGGCAGTACCTCTATAAGAAAGCATTTGTGCAGAAAGACTTCAAATCGGATTCAGGCTCACCCTATTATTATTCCATCGATGCTGGAGCAGCAAAAATTATTGTCTTGGACCTGCCCTGGGGCACTGAGCAATTCAATGCCAGGCAGAAAAAATGGCTGACCAAAACTCTGGCGGAATCGAATCGGACAAAGCCCGTCATTGTGCTGTCACACAGCTTTTTTTACGCTTCAGGCTATGACGATCCTGAGCTGGATAAGCCCTGGTATGACCATTTCCAGAATATCCCCGCCGTAACCCCCTTATTTGAGCAGTACGGTGTTGACCTCGTCATTTCAGGACACAACCACTATCAGGAATATCTTGAAAAGAACGGTGTCCGCTATGCGGTTATCGGCGCAATGGGCGGCATTCCGGACCCAAAGCCCACGTATGTATCACCCGCTTCCAAGTGGATTGCGGTCAACCAGCACGGATGGCTCGATGTGGACATCTACGAGGGAGAGATGGTGCTTTCCTTCAGGGATCAGAACAACGCGGTATTGCACCAGGAGCAAATTCGATATTGAGCGGTGCCTTTCATATAATTTGATACGCGCGACGGCAGTGTAATTTTTTGCCTGGGAGTGTCTCTCTGCGCCGCCAATTAAACAGATTTCTGCCCGCCTGGCGCAGAACGCAGAGAATCCGACAGATGGAAGAATGCCAGCACAGGATGACGGAAAAGCATCCGTGGACCTGCAAAGCGCATAATCTGCCTGATTTGTTCGCGCTTGTCGGTTTTATAGCAATGGATTGGGCATTTGACACAGCTAGGCTTCTGACTGCCGAAACGACAGCTTTTTATCCTGCTTTCCGCATAGGCAAGCAGTGCTGAGCAATCCGGACAAAGCTCAGCACTATGGTGATGGTTCTGGCAATACATGGCGATCATGACCGCAACCGTTCGCTGTTCCCGCCGCAACCGCCGCATGCTCAAGGAATTGTTGCGCACGCTTAATATCCGAGTTCTTCCCCAACCAGAATGACCGTAAAATCGGAGACAGACGGTTTTCGCCGAAGAACCTGGTACACGCGGCAAATCCTGCCAGCGTTATCGCAGTCCATGCACTGACCAGTCTTGACGCAGGGATTTTCCTTGTTGAGCCTTTTATTGTTCATGGGGCTCGCCCAGGCTCTGATCCGTGCCCATGCCGCCTCTTCGTTTTCGACGATTTTATTCGCACCTACGACAACGACCGTTTTCCGCGGGCCAAATGTCAGCGCGGCAACCCGATTGCCGTTTCCGTCGATATTGAAAAGCTCGCCTTCCATTGAAGCGGCATTGACACTCGATATAAAAACATCGCAGGTCAGCTGAGCGCGCAAAATTTCCATTTTTTCTTCAGCGCTGAGCCCTGGCTTGTTGTGATCGAGGATTATCGCGCCAGCTGCAGCCGCCTTTTCCGGGACCCCAACCGCTTTGACCGTCATGGAGCCGCCAAAACCAACCTTAGCTCCTGGCTTGACGAACTTCATCACCTCTGCCAGAGCTTCTTCCTTTGTGGAAACTGCAACTGCGTCAAACCCATGCTTGATCAGCGCATTCTTTGTCCGCTCCGCGCGCGTCATATTCGACCAGCTTTGAACTTCAGTCATCCTATCCTCCTTGGAGAGCCTAAAGCCTAATAGTTACATTTATATACAATAAATGCTATACTGACAAGGCAAAACTGCACCAAGGAACATGAATGCGCTATTATTTCGGAAAGCCAGTCGAGCTTCTTGCGCCAGCCGGTACCTATCAGATATTGGAATCGCTGATCGATACGGGAGCTGACGCTTTTTACCTGGGCGGGAAGCGCCTGAACATGCGGCTGCACCGCAGTGAGTATAATTTCTCTGAAGCTGAACTTATCAAAGCGCGCGAACTGACCCGCTGCGCTGGCCGAAATTTATATATAACCGTTAATAATTTATTATCTGAAAATGAATTAGCAGAGGCTCGCCAGTGGCTGGAATTTTTGGCGGAAGAAATTCAGCCGGACGCGGTCATCGTCCAGGATGTCAGCCTTCTTAGCATTGCGCGCGAATTCGGCCTCCAGACCCACGCATCGGTGATGATGAACGCGCACAACATCCCGGGCATCCGCGAACTGCAGGCCTGCGGAGTAAGCCGAGTTGTGCTGTCCCGGGAAGCCAGCTTTGAGCAGGCTCGAGCAATTCATGAAGCAACAGGAATCGAAATCGAATACTTTGCCCATGGCGATTTGTGTTCGGCCCATGGGTCGCAATGTTATTACAGCGGCATGCTGTTCGGCATGTCAAGCAACCGCGGGCTCTGCATGAAGCCCTGCCGATGGCCGTATTCGGCATCGTATGTGAGGGACGGCAAAGAGCAATCCACAGCCCGCTTTTTCCCGCTGGCAGTCCGCGACATGTTCCTGTACCCGCACCTTAAAGAAGCCATTGAAGCTGGCATCATGTCGTTTAAAATTGAAGGTAGGATGCGAACCGCCGAATACCTCAAGCCTATCATCAGCGCGTACGCAAGGTCCCTCGATGCCCTGTGCGGCAACAAGGCCTATGATCCCCTGCAGGATTATGAGCAGTTGCACCAGCATCGCATGCGCGATTTTACCAGTGCATACGCATTCGGCAAGCCCGGAAGCGCAATCCTGAATGAGCGCTGGGAAGGAACCGGCAAATTTTACAGTACCGGAAAGGTTTTCAGTGTTGCAAAAGAAGAGCCGGAGGCCGGGGAAGCGCAGATACAGCGCCTGCGCTCATACATTGAAGGTAGAAATAGCCGCGACAAATTGCACCGCGCGCGAGCAGGAGAAAAGCCAGAACTCTCCGTCAGAGTGCATTCCCGGGAGCAGGCAGAGAAAGCGCTTCAGAACGGCGCTGACATCCTCAATATCTCCTTGGATTCCCTACTCCCCGGTTTTCAGCCTCATGCGCAGGATTTAATCGAATTGAAAAGAACCTTCCCGCAGGCTAGACTGGCACTCAGCCTGCCCCGCATGATGAATGATGACGAATTCGAGGACATTCGGCAGGCGCTTTCCAAGCTGCATACCTTCTATGATGAACTCTATATCAGCCACCTCGGACAGGAGCGGTATTTCAAGGACGCGGCTCCGGCGCTTTGTGCCGATTTTTCGGCGAATATCTACAATAGCAATGCACTCAGGTTTTGGCAGTCGCGGGGAATATCCACCGCGGGGCTATCACTGGAACTGAAAGCTCAAGAACTGCTGGATCTGCTGGAGGCGGTATCGGCGGCACAGGCCGCTGATGCTGACAGCCAAACCAACCTGGAACTGCTCGCCTATGGACGGCCGACAGTCATGTATATGGAGCTTGACCCTTTCGAGGCAGTACGCGAAAAAAGCGGCGCAGGCAAGGGACAGCCGATGAGTGTCACGAAGCTTGTTGATGAAAAAGGCTATCAGCATCCGGTTGCCGGCGACATCCGGGGACGCTTCCATGTCCTGCCCGTAAAGCCCATCAACCTGTACCGTCTTGCACCTGAACTCGCCCAAGCAGGCGTCCGCCGGTTCAGAATCGAAGGTGCCGCGATGCAACCTGATCAGCTTGGCATCGTTGTCAGGGCCTTTGCCGATCTCTTCCAGACAGGGATTATCGAACCGGATCGAATTCCCCGCGACCAGGCTGGAGAATGGCTGGGCGCGCTCGGGATAGTCGGACCGGAAGGCAGGGAGGAATCATGAAAACCGAAGCGCTTGATCTGAAAAAGAATTATCTCGTGCCTTGCTCCTATAATCTCTATCAGCGGCCGCCTGAAATTGTCCGCGCATCGATGCAATACCTGTTCGATGCAAACGACACGCAATATCTTGATTTTTTCGCCGGTGTTTCAGTCATGAACTGCGGTCATTGCAATCCTCAGATAAATAAAGCGGCAAAGGCGCAGATAGACAAGCTTCAGCACACTACAACCCTCTATCTGACCAGACCTATCGGCGAACTTGCTGAACAGCTTGCCGCGATTTTGCCCGGCGGTATCAAACGGAGTTTTTTCTGCAATTCCGGGACCGAAGCGAATGAAGGTGCTTTTCTAGCCGCCAGGCTCTTTACAGGCCGGAGGAAAATCGCCGCGCTGACTCGAAGCCTGCATGGCCGAACCAATCTGGCGATGTCAGCCACCGGCATTCCGATGTGGAGAACCGACCCTTTCCTCGACACAGCACAAACCGCCATTCTGCCCGGCCCCTATGACGAGACAGCGGGCATGGTGACCGATGCCGCTGCAGCCGCTTCGCTGAGCACAATTTCAGCAACACTGGCGTTCCGCGATTTCGCAGCGCTCATCATTGAGCCAATTCAAGGCAATGGCGGAATTATTCCCTTGCCAGATAAGTACATCCAGCAACTCAGACAGATCTGCACCGATACAGGCACCCTGCTGATAGCCGACGAAGTGCAGACAGGTTTTGCCCGCACCGGCACGATGTTTGCTATCGAGCAGAGCGGCGTTGTTCCTGACATTATGACAGTGGCAAAAGCCTTGGGTAACGGCTTCCCGATTGCCGCCTATTGCACAACCGACACGATCGCGCAGGCTTTTACCAAACCCTCAGCCTCGACCCTGGGAGGGAACCCTGTTTCTTCATCCGCCGCATTGGCAGTCATTCGATATATAAAAAAGGAAAATCTTGTACACCGAGCGAAAGAACTGGGCGAAAAACTCATGACTGGATTATTGGAACTGAAAGACCGCCATGCCATTATTCACGATGTTCGCGGGCGCGGCCTCATGGCCGGCGCCGAACTGTACAAAACCGATGGTACGCCCAATCCCGAAGGAACTGACCTTGTTTTGGAGTATGCGAAGGATCATGGTGTTCTTATCGGGAAAAACGGGCTGCACCGGAATGTTTTGGCATTCCAGCCGCCGCTCATCATCACTGAAGAAAACATCAGCAGAATGCTGTCAGTTCTGGACGATGCGCTGACACATCTCTCCAGAACTTCGGCATCGTAAAAATATACAAGGTTCGTGACACCCGGGAAGTTCAGCTCAGAAGCCCTTGAATTATCAGCTCGGTCGCCTCGTCCTCATTCAACCCCCGCGAAAGCAAGGTTTCCAGCTGTTTGGAATCCACCGAACCAATCGCCGCCTCATGCGTTACATGGGCGAGATGGTTATTGACCTGCACTATCGGAATCGCCCGGGCAACTGCCTGATCCTGCACGATTTCTTTGCAGTCGACATGACCGCGCGAATATGAGCCGTCCGCGACTATTTCGTTTTCAATCACCGCAGAAGCGCTGTTTTTCAAAGCGATATGACTGGTCAGAACCCCGACAGCCCCATCACCCTTCAAATTCGCCGCTTCTCGTATGTGAATCCTGTCGCCAAACCTGCCAAAAATCCGCGTCAGCATATCCACCGTCGCGTTTTTGTCGCATTCAGCCTCATAATCCAGTTCGATTATGCCAGCAGCTCCCTTGATCAACTCAAATTCGGTTGAAAAGCGCGCATCTTCCGCAATCGTCACCCTGGTCACCGGCTTGATAGTCACGCCGCCTTCAGGGCCGTGAACATGCCGCTCGAAGTACGACAGGCTTGCGCCTTTTTCAAGCTGAATCGAAGCCTGCATGATGTGCTGAACATTCACCGCGTTCGGGAAGGTACAGTGCGCCATAAATTGTGCATGCGCACCTTCCTCGATAACGGTCGTGGTGATAATTCGCTGGACGCCATTGTCTGGAATGATCCCGAAACAAAAATGAACAGGATTTTTTATTGTGTAACCCTTTTTGACCCGAATGGACACCTCGACGCCATTTTCAATCGAAGCGGACTCGACTTCCAAACCTTCCACCAGGTTTTTGCCCAAAACCTCATTGCCATGCACTTCGATATGGGCAATATCCGGACCATATTTATGCTCATTGATCGAGGCGAGCAGTTCCGAAATCAACGCTTCTTTATCAACGCTTGTCATTTCACTCATATTCTGCCTCACACCGCAGCCAAAGATTTCAGCTGAATTTCAGACTCGGGAGTCCCGACATGGACGCACGGAACGCATTTCCCATTGAAGTAATCGAACATTCGAGCCATTTCTCCCTTATCCACCAGCGTACCCGCGCAGATGAGAAATGCATGGTCAGCGTGCTTGAGCACTTCCGGGCTGTGGGTGATCAGCAAAACAGTTGAACCTTCTTTCCGAAGTTCTTTTATGACCGAAAAAATGAATTTTACCGAATCAATATCAACGCCGGAGTCTGGTTCATCCATCAAAACCAACCGCGGCTTCATCGCATAGATCGAAGCAAGCTCGATGCGCTTTCGCTCGCCGCCCGACAGCGTTTTATCGACAGCGCGCTTCAAGTAGCGCTCCGGCGCAAGGCCTGCCTTATGCAAAGCTTCCTCAGCCAGGGAAGTCGATTTTTTAGCGGCGCCTGCCAGAATGAACTGGCTGACGCCAAGTCCCTCAAATCGTGCCGGCTCCTGGAAAAGCAGGGTGATGCCCTTCCGCGCGCGCTCATCAACGGACAGCCCTTTGATCGATTCTCCCATGAAAAGGATATCGCCCGAAAAATCGCGGTACCCCGACAAACCCATGATTGTATTGGCTAAGGTCGACTTGCCGGCGCCGTTTGGGCCGATTATCGCATGAATGTGGCCTTCCCAGATTTCCAGGGAAAGATTGTTTAAAAGGGGACGGTTATCCTTCACGAGCGTCAGGTTTTTTGTTTCAAGCAAATTCATCACTCTTCTGCCTTTGGCGTATCAATAGCCATAAATTCATATCATAATGATAGGATATTGAGAAACATACCGCTTTTCAATTTTTTAAGCAAGATGGGAAGTCAATATAACCATCACGCCGATGCATCACGCTTATCGAGGACCTCCATGATGAATTCCCCAAGGAGCCCCATGATAACCGCGAAAGGTACAATGAGAAGTATTCTGAGTATGGAAAATTTCAGACCAAGAAAATGAATTTCAAGGGGAATCAGCGGACCTTTTCCGCTCCAGGCTGTGATAAAGGCAAAGAGCGCAGCATAGGAAGCACCTTTGTCTTTCAGCGTCTTCAGCATGGGGAAAATGGTAAAGAGCGAACCACCGATGAAAATAGGTATCATCGAACTGAGAACAAATCGTTTCCAGCCGGCTTCTTTGCCGAGAAGCGCCGATAGTTTTTCCGTGCTTACCCACACCTGCAGAAGACCAATAAAAATGAAGACGGAGACCATGATTTTTATCGCGCCAAGCAAGGCATTCCATGCTACGGACAAGACGTTTTCGGTTTTGGCAGGAATGAACAGAGCTACAGCCAGAACGATAACGGCTGCTATTACCAGATATATGACTGCTTCTTTCAGAATTTTCTTCATCGGCATCCCCTATGCGATCAGCATCCCAAACAGGATACTCAGAGCAAAAATGAACACAAAAGTCAGGACATTTCTCACTATTGTGAATCTGGCACCAAAAAATTTTATTTCTGCGGGTATGGTAGAAATTCCAATCAGAATCGCGGTCATTATGAACGCAAAAATTATTGGATAAGACGCGCCTTTTTCGTGAAGCATGCCGGTAAAAGGAAAAACTGCCGCGGGAACGATGAGGGCTATCGAACCCAAAACCTCAGAAATCAAAATCCCCGGCAATCCGCTTTTGTCGCCGAGCACCTGGCCGATCAGCTCTTTGGAAAGAAATGCTGAAATAAGCCCCATGAGCAAAAACACAACAACGAGAACAGGTACAACGGTTAGCGCTGATTTGCCGGCGACGATGAGGGCTTTTTTTGTTTTTTCTTTGCTTTTAAAAACCGAAAAAACCAACAGTCCCGCTGCAATGATGAGATAAATATTTCCAACATCCATGAGCTTATCCTTTGAGCGCAGCTTTCAAGCTTGGATCCCGGCTCTGATTTTTTCAACGAGCTCGAGCACAGATCCGGAAAGCTCCGTAAAGACAGCAACGTTATGCGATTCGAAGTATTCACGGGTTTTCTGGTTGAAGCTGCCAGCAATAATCGCTTCAGCGCCAGGGAATTTCGAAATAACAAATTCGGCTAACGCTTCTGAAGACTCTTCGGTTTCAGAAGAATCAGTAAAAAATGGATTTTCCAATGCATCAAAACCACCGCGCGCTGGAACATACACAATCTGATGCGCATGGGTGAAATCGCTATCCACCCATGCACCCAGTCCGGCGCCTTTCGCCATGACTATGATATTCATCGATATTACGCGCTCAGCATTTTTTTAATCGCTTCAACAGCCTGCTCGGTTGACATATTTCTGATATCCACACCGTGAATATTTTCTTTGCTGAAACCGGCAGCTTCCATGGCGTCACGATACATCTTGACCTGCATGGTAGGATCACAGGCAGCGACATAAAGTTGTTCGGTGCTGTCTCCCTGAAGCAATGTTGTCAGGAATTTGTCACCGTCCGTCGCGCAGAGCTGGGGATGAATCGCGATATAATCCACCAGTTTTTCACGTCGAATCGCGTTGCCGACCTCAAAAATATTCATTTGCTGAAATGAGGGGCAATTGCCCTGGCATACGCACATCAATAAACCTTTCTTAGCCATAATTTCCTCCTGCGGCTCTTTCAAAATGCAGATGCATTTTAACGGGCCAACCTTACTTACGCCTGTTTCACAGCGGTTTTCAAGGACCGCGGGAAACCATTCAACAATCCAAGCTCAGAAATTGCCTCAATGATCACCGAAATATGAAATCGCTTCAGTTGGGCAAATTTTTGAACATCCTCTGCAGAATTCCACACAGTTATCGGGACTGGAGACTTTTGGAGCACTGTCTCCCTTTGTGTAAACGCCATGCGTACAGAAATCTGCGCATGCGTTGCAGTTCACGCATTTCGATTCATCAATAATCGGATACCATGTAGCAGCCATAGAATTTTCTCCTCCGGGCTTTAGTATTGACATGTTTCATAATATTGCAACTTAAGCATTCAGTCAAGCATATTTTCAAAAAAAAGGACCTTTCCGAAGAAAGGTCCTGCATAGCGGTACTGCATGCCCGCCGTTATCGAACCAGCGCATGGGCAACCAGATTCGTCAGCGATTCGACCTTCATGCCCAATTCATAATGCTCATTCAGCTCAGTCAGCTGGGTATGGCAGTTTTCACAGGCGGTGCAGATGCTTTCAGCATGCGATGCTTTCATTTGATCAGCTTTTACTTTGCTGGATTTCATCCGAAACTCATGCTCACCTAATGATATAAAGCCACCTCCGCCGCCACAGCACCAGTTTTCCTCACGATTGGGTGTCAATTCAATAAAATTGTCAGTCAGCTTGCTGATAATATAGCGCGGCTCTTCCATGACACCGCCGTTGCGCGCCAGTTGGCAGGGATCATGATATGTCAGACTTCCTTTAAATCGAGAAGAATCGACTTTGATCCTGCCCTCCTTGAGGTACCGGGCAATCAACTCGACAATGGATACCACCTTGAACGGATGACTTCCGGTCATGAATTTCATGACTCGTGTTGCAGTTCCGCATTCGACTATAGCGACCTCTCTAACACCCAGACGTGTTGCTTCATCAATAATTCTTTTCGCTATAGCATTTTGCTTATTGGTATCTCCTAACCATGCCGCAAAGTTCACCGCTTCAAAATAGCTCAAGGTCCAATTTTCTTTCGCTGCATTGAGGATTGCGGCAGCCGGGACGATTGAATGCTTGCCGGAAAGGCCGACATACAGGACATTGGCGCCCTGCACATCGAGCGGGATCGCCGGTTTACCAGGCTGTACAGGATATAAAGCTTCTACCTCAGGCGCAAGATTGGCGACAGCTTCCTGATAATCCTGCCGCGAAGTTTCCCAGGTTTCACCTTTTGCCACTGACATATCTGAGAGCATCGAAAGGATCTGCGGCTGTTTTTCCGCGCCGATCAGCAGGAGTTTTGCGATTCCCATCACCTGTTGGGTATCGATGCCGAATGGACAATAGGTGACACAGCGCCGGCAACCGGTACAGGAAAAAGCCGCTTCATATGCTTTGTCCAGACCGATATCATCCAGGTCGATTGTTTCTCCGAGCCACGGAGCGATCTTGCCCTGAAGTTTAAAATAGCGCTTAAACAGCTTCCTGATGATTTCAGCCCTGCCGACGGGAGTATATTTTGTTTCCGGCATCGACTGATACACATGACAGGCTTCAACACAGGCGCCGCACCGAGCGCAGGTATCGAGATACAGGCGCATGGATCGGTTCAGCTTTGTTTCAAAAAGCTCTTTCAATTTTTCACTCATCTGTGGATCCATGGCTTACCTCCTCCTCAGAATATTGAGCGGCAGACTGAAAAAGGTATGCACAATCTTGGTAAACGGCAGAATCATCAGGAACAATTCAGCTAAAA
>JAJTBL010000321.1 GCA_021286925.1 Spirochaetia bacterium
CATGCCCCTGTTCCGCAGCCAGTTTGTACCACTTGAAGGCAGAATCCTTATCGACCGGGATGCCGGTGTCTCCATGCTCATAGAGCCAGCCAAGGTTATATTGGCCATAGAGGTTCTGCTGACTGGCTGATTTTTTATACCACTCAAAGGCTTTTAGAATATCCTTCGGTGTTCCCAGCCCCGATTCGTAAAACCAGCCCAGGTTGTTTTGCGCGTATGAATTGCCAAGGTTGGCCGCTTTGGTGTACAGCTCGAAAGCTTTGTTGACATCCTTCGCGACTCCCCGGCCATTTTCATAAAGAACACCGAGATTGTTGATGGCAGTGGCATTTCCCTGATCAGCTGCTTTCTGATACCAGTATGCGGCGTCTTGGTAGCTTTGCGGCACACCTTCGCCGTTTTCATACATGAGCGCCAGGTTTTTCTGGGAAGTTGCATAGCCCTGTTCTGCGGATTTTCTATACCAATATGCTGCTGAATTGAAATCCTGGGTGACTCCCTTGCCGGAATCGTACAGGTAGGCAAGGTTGCTCTGCGCGACCATGTTGCCCTGCAGGGCCGATTTGTAGAACCAGTTGAATGCTTCTTGATAGTCCTGCTTTACCCCGTCGCCGTTGTAATACTTGACGCCAAGTGAATTCTGGGCGCTGGCATTGCCCGAAGCGGCCGAAGCCATCAGCGCGGCTATGTCCGCAGCCGATGTCTGGGCGCTCAGACCTGAAACCGCCAGAAGAACCATCAAGCATGCTAGAAAAAACTTTTTCATGAGAGCCTCCGGAACGAATAATTGCCCGAGGCTTTTCAAAAGGTGCCGGCTTTTAAAAAGCTTTCGAGGACATACGTATTTTTCAAGACATATCATCAAAAACGCATGGTATATCTCGAAACCGCAAAGCCAAGTGATATTGGCTTGTCCGGCAAAGCTTTGCACAGCCTTGTTGAACTATTCTTAATTGTAAGCGATGAGGATGGATTTTTCAAATATTCGATGCAATTTTATCAATAATTTGTTCAATAATTCGATTATTGACGTGAAGCCTGCTTTCTTAGAAGCCACTGCAATTGGATGTCCGGAGGGCACGCGGCACGCCGAGCCTGGAAAAACCAGATCTTGCCATGGTTGGCCTTTTCAGAGATGTTGCCATCGATGTCGAAAAAGCGATAGTCGCCGGGTGCGAGTGAAACGAATTCGCCTTCGGGGCCTAAAAGTTCAAGCGGGGCTGCAAGGCTGACCGTGTTCTTTAGATCCATGAAAACCGGAGCTGTCCATTCGTTCGAAGCAAAACGGGCAAAAAGCTCCGCAACCGATATTTCTTCACCAAGACTGTTGATCAGAACGCTGGAAGTGAAAGGCTCGACACTGCCGATGAAAAGATGCGACTGCTGATACGAAAGGCTGGTCGACGTATCCATGCCGTTTCGGCCGTAATAGAAGCCCGTATCGAATTCGCGGTGGCTGACAGCTTCCAAGTCCTGCTTGAAAGGATTGTCAACGCCCGGATGATCCAGGGCGAACCGGTATGCCCGCGTTGCCAGCGCCACATAGTAGAGGCTTTTCATGCGGCCTTCGATCTTGATGCTGTCAACGCCGGCGCGCCGCAAATCATCCAGATGATCCACCATGTTCAGATCCCGCGACGACATGATGAGGGTGTAGCCGCCGTGTGCGGTTTCCCCGGTCTCCACCGGGATAAGCCTGCCTTTCCGTTCTTCTTCTTCAATATAGACTTTGTAATGCCAGCGGCATGAATGAGCGCAATCGCCCTGATTCGCCGACCGACCGGTCAGCCATGATGAAAGAAAACAGCGGCCGGAATACGCCATGCACATGGCTCCATGGACAAAAGTCTCAATTTCGAGCTCGGGCACGTGGTCTTTGATGGTTTTTATCTCATCGAGCGAAAGCTCCCGGCCGGGGACAATCCGGCTGAAACCCATTCTGAAATAATGCCGGGCGGCACGCCAGTTGGTGCAATCCGCCTGGGTGCTGAGGTGGAATTCCTTGTCGGGGAAGGCTTCCCGCAGGATGTCATAGGCTCCTGTATCCGAAACAATAAACCCATCGAAGGGGTATTCGGCGATTCGGGGCAGGGCCGATTCGAGCTGGCGCAAGTCATCGTCATGAAAAACGATATTGATGGCGCAATACAGTTTTCGCTGCCGCTCCATGCTGAAAAAGCTTTTAACCTGAGCAATTTTCTCGGGGGCGCTTGCATCGGCATCATCGATGTTTTCGGCCTTTGCCCGGAGACTGAAAAGCGGCAGTCCGATATAGG
>JAJTBL010000322.1 GCA_021286925.1 Spirochaetia bacterium
GCAATCTGCGGGTTCTGGATAAGTGGGGCGCGCAGGGGCGCCATAGCGCTCAGCGGCAATGGTGGCAATGGCGGCAAGCAATGTCGTCCTGGCGAGCAATCGCGCTCGCTGTCACAGGACGGCAGGCGGGTTTCTTTCATAATCGCCACAATAAAAAAGGCGCATGAAAAACATGCGCCTCTGTCATACGCTCCCATGGCATCTGCCGCAGGAGATTTCACGGATTATTTCAGCTTGAATAATTCCTTCAGCGTCTGAATGTTGCGGGCATTGGTCGTGACACTTCCTTCCTTGGTGTAGGAGTAATCGAGTAGATCCTTGTATACCTGCGCCACGCGGTATCGCACCAGTTTCATGGTGGAATTGACGGTTCCGTCTTTTTCATTGAAGGCGGCGGGCACAATCTGGAAGGCGGCCGGAATCCAGGCGTTTTGAACTTTTTTCGCCTTCGGGTCAGTCTTGAACCGATAGAATTCTTCCTGGAGCGCCGCGCAGAGTTTTGCGGCATCGCTGATGCCCTTGGCTTTCATGAGGCGCTCAACCTTGGCCGTGTCGAGAGAAACCAGTGCGCAGGAATATTTTTTATGATCGCACCAGACCATGATCTGGTCGATGACATCGGTCGACATAGTGACCGCTTCTTCAATTTCCTCGGGGCTGTACTTTTCGCCGTCTTCGGCAATCAGCAGAGCCTTTTCACGCCCGACGACCACAAGGAAGCCATCTTTGTCCATATACCCAAGGTCGCCTGTCCACAACCTGCCGCCACGAAGCGCCTGGGCAGAAGCCTGTTCATTCTTGTAGTAGCCTTTCATGACATTTTCGCCGACGATGGTGATTTCACCCGTTTCGCCGACTGCGGCTTCGGTTCCATCTTGCCGCATGATTTTGCAGGAAACAGATGGCGCGACGACGCCAGAAGTACCGAACTTGTATTTTTTGGGGACGTTGGACGAAATTATAGGTGCGGCTTCAGTTAGGCCGTAGCCTTGGAAAACCGGAACACCGAAAGCCGCGAAGAACTCCTGCTGTTTGATATCCAGAAGCGCGCCGCCGCCGACACAGAACCGAATCGAATCGCCGAATACCATTTTCTTGATTTTATTGAAAATGAGGGCTTTTGCGAGGAAATAAGGAAAGAAAGCCTTGGCTCTGGTCATGAAAGGCGGCGTATTGTAACCGTTTCCGTTCCAGGCAATGCCTGCCTTGATCCCGGATTTGAAAATCTTTTCGATAAGACCGCCCTTTTCTTCAATCCCCGAGATGATTTTTTTCATGAAGTTGCCGGACAGGGCCGGTACCGTCAGGAGGAATATCGGGTTGGATTCTTTCAGGTTGATCGGAATGTTGCGAAGTGTCGCGATGCCGCCGCCGCGCGAATCGACAAAATACAGGGCAATGCCGCAAATCAGGGCAGTATAGAGCCCGACGGTATGCGCGAACGAGTGGTCCACGGGCAGGACAAGCAGGGTGCGGAAATGAATCGGGTTGTCGAAGAGATCGACAGCGTCGTGGCAGTTGGCCCAATAATTGAGGTGGGTGAGCATGATACCTTTCGGGTTGCCCGTTGTGCCTGATGTGTAGGAAATGGTGACGACATCATCTTCTTCGGTTTCTTCAAAGATTCGATCCAGCTTCTCCGCAATACCGGAACTCTTGTCAGCGAGAGCTTTTTCGCCTGCTTCCAAGGCTTGCGCAAAGCCTATCAGCAGGTTCTTGCTGACGCCATGCTTTTCCAGTATCGAAGCGGCCCATTCGACATCGCTGTCCAGATAGATGATGCGGAGTGCCTTGTTTTCGACGGCATCGAGAGCGCTCAGCACTTTTTCCAGCTGATTATGCGTCGTCAGAATCCCTTTCGATTCGGAATGATTGAGCCTGAACGGCAATTCTTCGCTTAAAAGCTTGATTGAAAGCGGAATGGAGACACAACCGGCGCTCATGATACCATATTCGCCGCAAATCCATTCGGGGCTGCCCTCGCCGAGAATGGCAAACGCCGTCCCCTTGTCAAACCCCTCTTTTATCAGCCAGGCGCCAAACTGCCTCGCTTTCACCTGGGCTTGCGCGAAGGTTGTCGCTTCATATCCTTTATCGGTTTTCCGCAAAGCGTAGGGATCATCCGCCCAGTTGCGGCTGGCTTCCGCGAGCATTCGAAGTACGGTTCGCTTCATGATCGTCTCCTTTTTTGGATTTTTCGTGCTGCGTTTATCCCGGCAACTCTATCATAGCGAATGTTTTTCGTAAAGCGTTGAACGAATTTGGATGTCCGC
>JAJTBL010000323.1 GCA_021286925.1 Spirochaetia bacterium
GGCATATTCAAAACAATATGCGTGATCTTGTGCCCATCATCGAAGATCGTGAGGGCATCGTCGCTGTTCTGCCCGCATTGCTGGGAACTGCAGCATGCAATCAAAAACGTTTCAGACCTTTTCATGTCGCTGGAAATCCAGGGAAATTGCATATAATTCTGAAAGGAGTTTCATACCTTCATGTTTGACAACAAAAACGAAAAAGAGCCGGGAAAGCCGGATCTGCCGCAACAGCTTCCGCCGAGAGCCAATAAAGCTGCTTTCGCGGTGTTCCTTTCTCTTGCCGTGCTTTTTGGCGCGCTCTTTCTGTTCAATGATACATCGAGCTCCAAAGAAATTCCTTATTCGGCATTTATCTCCTATCTGGACTTGGGCGAAGTGGATTCTGTCCAGATAATCGATCAGAAAGATATCGAAGGAACCCTCAAGGGAAGCTCCGGTGTCCCGGTTCAGTTCAAAACGACAATTCCGTACGTTGATCCGGATCTGCTTTCCCGAATGCGGGAGAAGAATATCAAGATTTCGGGTGCAGTCCGCGGTGCAAGTCCATTGCAGATTTTTTTCGAGCTGACACCATGGTTTTTCGGCTTCTTCCTGATTTGGATCATGATGCGGCAGATGCAGGGCAACAATAAGGCATTCAACTTCGGCAAGAGCAAGGCAAAGCGCTATGTTGAATCGGATAAGAAAATCACCTTTGCGGATGTCGCCGGGCAGAAGGAAGCCAAGTACGAATTGATGGAAGTGGTCGATTATCTGAAAAATCCGCAGAAATTTGCGAAGATGGGCGCCAAAATACCCAAGGGTGTTCTGCTTGTCGGCATGCCGGGAACCGGAAAGACTTTGATTGCCAAGGCGACAGCGGGAGAAGCTGATGTCCCGTTCTTCCACATGTCGGGTTCTGATTTTGTCGAGATGTTTGTCGGCGTCGGAGCAAGCAGGGTCCGGGATCTTTTCGAGCAGGGAAGGAAAAATGCACCCTGCATTCTGTTCATAGATGAACTGGATGCGGTAGGAAGGACCCGCGGCGCCGGGTATGGCGGCGGCCACGATGAACGTGAGCAAACTCTGAATCAGATGCTGGTTGAAATGGATGGTTTTGACACCAAGGATGGTGTTATTATCCTCGCGGCGACCAACCGGCCTGATGTCCTGGATCCGGCGCTTCTGCGCCCGGGCCGCTTCGACCGGCAGGTAGTCGTCGCAATGCCTGACATTCAAGAGCGTGAAGCCATTCTCAAGATTCACATGAAGAAAATCCCGGTCGCTCAGGATGTGGATGTAACACGGCTCGCCAAAGCTACCCCGGGAACTTCAGGCGCCGATTTGGCCAACCTGGTCAATGAGGCAGCGCTTTTTGCAATCCGGAAAAACAAAAATCAGGTTGAAATGGAAGATTTTGAAGACGCCCGCGACAAAGTTCTCATGGGTGTTGCCCGAACCAGTCTTGTTATTGCTGAGGAGGAGCGCAGGGCGACTGCGTATCATGAGGCAGGACATGCGCTTCTGCATTATTTCCTGCCGAATGCAGACCCGTTCCATAAGGTGACCATTGTTCCGCGGGGCAGGGCCTTGGGGCTGACGCTCTCGCTTCCTGAAAAAGATACCTATTCACGATCGCGGGGTTGGCTTTTTGACCGGATTGTCATAACCTATGGCGGATATGCAGCCGAGACGCTTGTTTTTGGCGAAACGACCACCGGCACAGCGCAAGATCTCAGGCAGGCGACAGATTTGGCTCGCAGAATGGTTTGCGAGTGGGGTATGGCTGAAACCATGGGGCCAGTCGCCTATGGGCAGGAAGATGAGCCGATATTCCTGGGCAAAGAGATTGCCCGGCATAAGGATTATTCGGAAGAAACTGCCAAAAAAATCGATGAGGCGATTCGTGCAATACTCGATCAGGGAATGAGCAGGGCGATGGAAATTCTGAAGCGTGAACATAAAAGGCTGGAAGCGCTCGCCAATGAGCTTGTCCTCAAAGAGACGCTGGAAGATGCTGAAATACGACAGCTTCTTTCACTTTCCGCAGGTGACAATACGCTGACTTCGGAAGCATGATGATGAAGATTCGGAACACCGGCTCTGGAATTCAAGAATCCAAGGTGCTGGTGTTCTTTTTGTTTTTCGGTGTCTTGCTTAGTTCGTGTGCTCATAGCCGCATTGTCGGAACTCCTCCGGAAACATCGGCTGAATTGAGCATTCAGAACCTCTCCTCATTGGCGTCCGACAAACCGCTGGAGTTTTTTGAAACCCTG
>JAJTBL010000324.1 GCA_021286925.1 Spirochaetia bacterium
AATCAGCCAGCGAATTGGTAAAGACCAGAAGCCAGGATGACAGAATACCGGGCGCCGCGAGCGGCAGCGTGACATGCGTAAAAGTATGCCAGCGAGAAGCATTCAAATCGAGGGAAGCATCTTCCAGCGTAGAATCGATTGCCTGCAAAACACCCTGCATAGTTAAAAACGCAATCGGGAACATCGAAATTGTCTGCACAAGCGTCAAGCCGCCAAGCCCGTAGATGCTGAATTTGCTCAAGCCCAGGAATTGTTTGGTTATCAGTCCATTGTTTCCGAACAGAAGAATGATGGACAGCGTGAGCGAAAACGGCGGCGAAATAACTGGCATGGTAGCCAGCGCGGTAACCATTTTTTTCCCCTTCATGCTGGTGCGGGAAACTGCAAAGGCAAACAAAAAGCCAATGACTGTCGAGAAGGAAGCGGTAAAAATACCCAACTGGACGGAACCCCACAGAGCCTTCAGGTATTGTACATTGCCGAGAATGGCTTTCCAGACATCCAGGGTAAATTTGCCGTCCTTCATGAACGTCAGACGCACTGCTTCAAAAAGCGGGTAGGCGACAAATGCCAGTACAATTGCGAAGAGCACCAGTATCGCGTATCCCGAGATAGGATCGCGTGAAAAGGTCGCCACGCCGAATCCCAGCGCAAAAATGGCGAACGCGATGACGATCAAAGCGTTGACCAGCGAAACAAAGCCGCCGATCCGCGAAGCATCCATGGCGATGATGATAAGCCCTGCTGCCGAATCCGCATTCGCATTCGGTACCGGCGTCATGATCATGGTGCTGTTGGTCGGCCCGATATGGTAGCTGCCAGGAACAATATAAGTTTCCAGGTAGGACACCGAATCAAGCCCCTGGGCGATTGCGGGCGATTCCTTGTTTTGAGCCCAGAATTGGGCAATATCGGGATTTCCGCCTACTTCTTCATAGCCTTCTTCCCCCGGCAAGCCCCTAGTATAGAAAAATTCATAGCCCGGATAGGTTTGGCTCAGACTAGTAAGCCACTCCTTTGACTGGTCCGGATCTTCCGGCACCGAGCGGGCAACCGCAGAAGCCAGCATTTTGGCATTCTGCGTCATGCTTTTTACAAAGCTTGCCTTGACGGTTGAGAACATCCAATAATCAGCAGCCAGAAAGATAAGACAGGCTGTAACAAAGATGATGATTCTTTTTTTGGTAAACACGGTAAGATTTCTCCATGGCGAAGAAAGTCAGCAGGAGCATGAAACGGCACATTTCTCGAGATGAAAAAATATAAAATGGTTTCAAACCTGCAGACACATCGGAAAAACCAAAAGGCAACCCGATCAGGAAACTCAGCTGCAGCGTATTTCCCTCGGATTGCCTCTGTCTGAAACCGCCGGCATCAGCAGCCGGCGGCATCTGGATCATTAAAACTATCGCTTGGAACCGATTTCCTTGACCCAGCGGCCAAGCAGGCGTTCCTTATTGCTGGAATCCCATACAATATCCTGCTTTACGGTCTTCACTTCATCCATGCCAAAGGCGACCGGATTTTTCTTCGCAAGCTTTGAAAGCGGCACAACATACCACTTGGCAATGATTTCCTGGGCTTTGGGCTGGAGAATCCAGTCATACAGCTTTTTGGCATTGACAACATCCGGTCCGCCCTTGACCAGCGACATGGAAGCGATTTCGAATCCAGTGCCTTCAGCGGGGATGGTAATGGTAACATCGGCGCCTTCAACCTTGAGTTTTACCTGGTCATGTGCATAGCCGATGGCTATGGGGATTTCGCCGATAGCGACACTCTTGCCGGGTGCTGAGCCGGATTTGGTGTACTGGTCGATGTTTGCATCGAGTTTCTTCAGGTAATCGAAAACCTTTTCTTCATCATTGTTGAAGACATACCGAAGCGTGGTGATGACATTGTAGGCAGTTCCCGAAGTCGTGGGGTTGGCCATTCTGATTTTGCCCTTGTATTCGGGTTTCAGCAGGTCTGCCCAGGATTTCGGCGGAACAAGCCCCTGTTCCTTCGCAATTTTGTTGTTGGTAATAAAGGCAAGCGGTCCGAGATAGAGGCCTACCCAATAGTTTTCAGTATCGCGGTACTGAGGAGGTGTATTCTCAAGCATCTTGGACTTGTAGGGGGTGGTTAATCCCTTCATCTTCGCGCTCATGTGATTGAGTCCAACACCGCCCACCCAGATTGAAGCCTGGGGATTGGCCTTTTCGGCCTCAACCCTTGTCTCGACTTCACCGCCGGC
>JAJTBL010000325.1 GCA_021286925.1 Spirochaetia bacterium
GAATAAATCCTGAACGGCTCAAAGCCTTGCTGGCGCACGCCAACGAACAACAGTCAGGAGAATAGACATGATACGGAAAAGCCTTTTCAAAAGCCTTGCGGCAAAAATCCTCATTGGGGCTTTGCTGGTTGCATCCAGCGGCATTGCATCGGCCCAGGCAAATGCACAGGGGCTGCAAACAGTCAAGATTTCCATATTAAAAGGGCCGTCAGGTATCAGCAGTGCATGGTTTGTCAGCAACCCGCCCGAAACCGACAGCTCAAAAATAGAATTTCTTATTGCCGCGAGCGCTGACATCGTAACCGCAAAGCTGGTGTCGGGAGAAATTGATGCGGGCGTATTACCGGTCAATGTGGCGGCAAAACTTTATTCAGCAGGGATCCCGTTAAAAGCGGCCGCGGTTGTCGGAAATGGGATGGTCAAATTCCTGACCAACGATCCAACGATAAAATCCATTTCTGACCTTCGCGGCAAATCCATCGCCATTGCCGGGCAAAGATTATACCCCCATCTATAACCTATCCTATCCTGAAATTGCAGCGGCACTGGCCTCTGGCAAAATTCAATATGCTGTCCTGCCTGAACCCTTTGCGATGCAAGCATTCTTGCTAAACAGGGATCTGCTCTCCCCCATCAGCCTTGATAGTCTCTGGCAGAAACAGACCGGCATGCAGTCATATCCAATGTCTATTTTTGTTGTATCAAAAAAACTTGCTGATGGGAATCGGCAGCTGTTGGATAAAATTCTGGATTCACTCGAAGCATCAGTGAAAAAAACTGTCTCCGACCCGAAAGCAACCGCACAGCTGGTCGAAAAACTCGATCTGGGTCTCAAAGCCTCTGTGGCTGAAACTGCCATTCCCAAATCGAATTATGTCTACGAAGATGCCGTATCAGATCGAAAATCTATCGAGGCACTGCTTTCGCTCTTCCTCTCATTCGAACCGGCTTCAATTGGCGGCAAGCTTCCTGATCAGGGATTTTATCTCAACTGAAGCTAAAACGGCTTTTCAAGAAGGCTTTTATCTGATTCAGCGAGGCAGGAGCAATCATTCGGCATGAAAAACGCGAAAAGACTGGCGTTCAGCGTTGCAGGAGCTTTCTCATTGTTCCTGGTCTGGGCGGCTGCCGCTAAAGCGGTCAACGCCAGCCTTATTCTGCCGAGCCCTGCTACTGTGATACAGGTCTTTGGCAAGCTCAGAGCTTCTTCTGCCCTGGCACAGGCAGTCACTGGAACGCTCCTTCGGGTTCTTGAAGCTTTTGCGCTTTCCCTCCTGATAGGTTCTTTGACTGGAATTCTCTCGGGGCTTTACAATTCAGTCGAATTTTTCCTTTCGCCCTTTCTCACAACAATCAGGGCCACACCGGTGCTTGCCCTCATCCTCGTTCTCATGTTCTGGATGTCATCTTCGCAGGTTCCGGTTATTTCTGCCTTCCTCATGGCATATCCAGTCATGCACACATCCCTGCATACCGGTATTCGGCTGACAGACCGGGACCTTATCGAAATGGCTCAGCTTTTCAGAGTTCCCCGCGCCCAACAGTTTTTTTTGCTTCGGCTGCCATCGGCACTCGGTCACTTTCTGGCAGGATCCAGGAACAGCCTTGGCCTTTGCTGGAAAGTGGTTGTAGCCGGCGAAGTCATCAGCCAGCCGCAATTTGCGCTCGGGACAAAATTACAGGAAGCCAGGCTTTCCCTGGAAACCTCTGAGGTTTTTGCCTGGGTTTTTATAACCGTTCTTTTGTGCGGCTTCAGCGAATATCTGCTCAGCCTTGCCAGCCGACGTTTCTCCGCCGGTCCATGGAGTAGCCAGCATGAGTCAGTATAAAATCAGCCATATCAGCAAGTCTTTCGGCGAGCTCCATGTCCTCGATGATATCAGCCAGAGCTTTGAAGCCGCTTCAGTCACCGCAATCCTCGGGCCGTCGGGCTGTGGGAAAACCACGCTTTTTAATATTCTGTCCGGCATTGTGCCAGCGGACCTGGGCGATATCGGTGAATTCGCTGCAGCCAGTTTTTCCTATGCATTTCAGGATCCGCGCCTGCTTCCCTGGCTTTCAGCTGAAGACAATATGCGTTTCGCTCTTTCGGCATTTCGTGATGATGCCGTAAAAAACGCTCGAATTCAGCAGTTTCTTGCAGATTCGGGACTCGAAAAATTCCGCACAAAAAAACCGGCAGCTCTTTCAGGCGGCATGAAGCGCCGGCTTTCTTTAGCCCGGGCCTTTGCCTG
>JAJTBL010000326.1 GCA_021286925.1 Spirochaetia bacterium
TGAATTTCTGCGCACTATGACTCATGAAGGCTTCATGAAAAAGGAAATCCTCGAGGACCTTGCGGTAGCCGAGACGGCCGCTGAAATACTCAAGCTGATAGGAGAAAAAACAATAAATCCTGAGACAAACCTGCTGAAACTGCCTGAACGGCGTGTTCAGAAGACATAACAGCAACAGCAGGGCTATTCAGCATCAAACAAACATGTCCTTATAAAGGAAACCAATCACCGCTCCCGCAATAGAGCTGGTTATGGTCACAAGGCTGACAATCGCGAAGACGACGACAAGGATGGACGCAGTGCCGGCTGGAATAAAGGCCTTGGCAGCCATGGATGCAGCCAGCAATGAAACAGGGAATATCATTGCTGTCAGGGTAAAACCATTGACCGTTCGGGTTTTCAGACCGCGCAAACCGACAAAGACGGGCACAATAAAAATCAGGGCGAAAATAACAGGGAAAAACTGCGGAGCAAGCAGGAAAAATCCGATTGCGGAAATAAAGAACAAGCGGACGTACCATTTATAGGGCAGAAGGTTGCCTGAAAGATCATACAGAGCAGCTTTAGCATATCGTGAAAAAAGATTGGTGGCGTCAATCGAAAACGGTTGGGCGACTAGCTTTGTCCCTTTTTCGACAAGACCCTGAATTATCGGCGATTCTTCATTAATGGCTGTAAGAGAAACATATTTTGTTTTTAAAGCAGCGAGCTGTTTGAGCATTTTATCCTTTTGAGCGCCCGCGAGAAGCTCTTTTCCAGCCTTTTTTTCAAGCCGTTCAATGATTTCAATAATCGTCATTCCTGCACCTTCCATCAAATAAAAATGCTGGCATGCACATAAGTATAGAGCATGCCAGCTAAAAATTCTTTCAGAAACTTGCGCTGATCCCGATTTTTGCAAATATTGAATCAGTAAAGATCATCAGCTCACTTCTGATGCTTAATCAGCGAGTAGAGACCGATAAAAGATGCGGCAAAGATGATGAGCCATGCACCAATCATGAAAGCCAATGCAGATGAATTCATGTCTTACTCCTTGACGACCAGAACTTTATTCGCGGAGATTTCCTTGCCGTAGGTTCTGGTAATCGCCTTTCGGGTCTGGAAAATTCCAATGATCAATACTGCTACAACCACAACCTGCCCGGCGATTGCCCATGGGCTTGCGACCAGGCTGTCAAACTTCAGTTGGGAAATAAAGCCGACCAGGAACACAATAATGAGCATAGGCGTCAGGAACTGAATAAAGAGGGTGTAGAACCACTTGGGCATCTTCCAATAAGAACCGTTGTTGATCTGCTCCAGCCCCTTCTTGCCATACATCCATCCCAGAACAGCGACTTCAATGAGGCCGAGCACGATGAGGTAGACATTGCCAACCCAGAAATCAACAGAGTCAAGATAGGCAGTGGATCCGCGGATGAGCATTGGCTCGATGCCGACAGGAAGTCCGACAGCGATATACAACGCGAAAACAACCCAGGCACCTTTCTTCCGTTCAATGCCCATATCTTCTTCAAGCAGGGCGACAAGGTAGTTGAACATGGCTATTGAACTGGTAAAGCCGGCAAAGAAAAGGAGGAGGAACCAGAATGCGCCGAAGAAAGCGCCGCCTGACATAGTTCTGAAAACGTTCGGAAGTGCGATAAAGGAGAGACCGACACTCTGTCCGACGCCGTCAGGGCCGAGGAACGCAAAAGCTATGGGGATGGCGATGGTTCCGCCGAGGATGACTTCCGCAAACTCGTTCAATGCCACGGTTGTAAAGCCGGACAGAACGATGTCATCGTCGCGCTTCAGGTAGGAAGCATAGTTCGCAATGATACCCATACCGAGGGAGAGCGTGAAGAAAATCTGACCAGCCGCGGCGAGCGCTGCGCCCCAATTGAGGTCTGCCCAGCGAGGAGGCGAGATGAACTCAAGTCCCTGGATAGGAGACCAGTCAGGATTGACCGGACTTCCAAGTGTCAGTGTTCTGAAAATGAGCACAATACCAAAAACATAGATAAGGGGCATCATGATCTTTGCCCATGCTTCAATACCCTTCTGGATACCGCGCATGACGGCGAAAGCGAGTGTACCGAGAGAAAGAACCCAGAAAATCATGTTGACCGGGCTGCCGATGTAATCGAGGAAGACATCTACCGTGCTCTTCGCCTTATCAGCATATCCGCCGGTCAGTGAAAGCCAGGAGTAACCGAGAGTCCATCCAATAATCTGGTTGTAATAGGAGT
>JAJTBL010000327.1 GCA_021286925.1 Spirochaetia bacterium
CGCATGGCGAATTCTCCGGCGTGTTGATGATTCGGAATTATCTCCGCGACAAGGGCGAAACGAAGCGGATCAAGATGCTGATTCCCGATTCCGCCCATGGAACGAATCCTGCGTCCTGCACCATGGCCGGCTTCATTACACAGACGATTCCTTCGGACAAAAACGGCAATATCGATATGAAGGCTTTGAAGGCCGCGCTCGATGACACAGTCGCCGGGATCATGATTACCAATCCCAACACAGTGGGGCTTTTTGAAACCAATATCGAAAAAATAGCACGGCTTGTCCACCGAGCTGGCGGTTTAGTGTACGGCGATGGCGCCAACCTCAACGCGCTGACCGGTGTTTTCAAGCCGGGATTGGCCGGTATCGATGTCATGCATTTCAACCTGCATAAGACGTTCTCGACCCCGCATGGCGGCGGCGGTCCCGGCGCCGGAATGGTCGCGGCCGGCAAAACGCTGGCGCCCTATCTGCCCGGGCCGATTGCTGTCAGAAGGGGAGGGCGGTACGTGCTTGCGATGCCTGAAAAAAGCATTGGGCGAGTAAAGCTGTTCCATGGCAACTTTGGCGTCCTGGTGCGCGCGTATGCCTATATTCGAATGATGGGCAGGGACGGTCTGCGCCGTATCGCTGAAAATGCGGTGCTCAACGCCAATTATCTCAGGAAAAAACTCGAAGGCACCTATCCGCTGAAGTATACCCGGGGCTGCATGCACGAGTTTGTGGCGATGGGCGATATCGCGCCCGGGATCCATACGCTCGACATCGCCAAGCGGCTCATCGATTACGGCTTCCATCCGCCTACTATTTATTTCCCGCTCATCGTGCCGGAAGCGCTCATGATCGAGCCGACTGAAACGGAAAACCGCGAAACCCTCGATGCGTTTGCTGATGCGATGCTGGCTATCGCCGAAGAAGCCAAAACAAAACCGGAACTGCTGCATGCGGCGCCTGTCACGACTCCTGTCGGCAGGCTGGATGAGGTGGCGGCAGCCCGCTGTCCCGTCCTGTGCTACCGGGGTGATTGAAGCCTGAACGCGTTTTCAAAGACCAGCTTTACCTTGGGCGTGTTTAAACGCGGGCCCCAAGAACCGTGAGAAAGCGTAAAGCCCATTTCAAAAGAATAAAGTTTTGAAATGGGCTCGGCTTGCCATAACTTTGGAGAGAAGCTGTCTGGCCATTTAAGCCGGACAGCTTTTGCTTTTTCGGTGTTTATGCGGAAGCTTGCAAAATTCTCCATACAGTATTACAGTTTCACTTCGTCGAAATTCTGAAACGACAAAAAGTGCGAGGAGGAAGTTTTGCCGCTTATCCCCTTTCTGCTAGCCTGGGCTTTGTCAGCTACCGCTGTACCGGCAATTTTATTTTATTCCCATAAGAAAGGTCTCTATGACATAGTCAATGAACGGAAAATGCACAATGGGAATATTCCAAGGCTCGGCGGCGTTGGCATAGCTTTTGGGTTTACCTTGGCGCTGATTCTTCGGATTGTCTGGAAATATGATTCACTCGATATTCAGGTTTCGCTGTTCCCGGTTGTCATCGCCGGTGCAGTGATATTTTTACTCGGGCTTGTCGATGATTTGAAAGATATCCCTGCGCTCTACAAATTTCTGGTTCAGCTCGCAGTCGGGGTTTTACTGATCGCCTATGGGTTCAGATTCCGAGTCATCATGGTTCCCTGGGGTGATGGAATTCTTCAGCTGGGACTGTTGTCCTATCCCATAACCCTGCTCTGGATTATCGGTATTACCAATGCGATCAACCTCATCGATGGTATCGATGGGCTGGCAGGCGGAATCAGTGCGATTGCTGCCTTTGTTTTCGGCATTTTTTTCTGGGTCAGCGGTTCATTGATTTCCGCAGAGGTCTGTTTTACTCTTGCGGGAGCCATCCTGGGCTTTCTGATCTTCAATCTGCCGCCAGCATCGATTTTCATGGGCGATTGCGGCAGTCTTTTTATCGGATTTCTCCTTTCTCTTCTGCCGTTGCTTGGCCAGCATGAGACAAAGGTTGAAATTGGCCTCATCTCGGCTTCAACTATCCTCGCTGTTCCGATTTTTGATACACTCATGGCAATTTATCGAAGAAAAAAAGCGAATGTTTCATTTTTCACGGCAGACAAAGGACATTTGCACCATATTCTGATGAGTTACAGCAATTCGAATTGGCTGACTCTGGCAAGAATCTATGGCATTACCCTTATTCTTTCCTTTATTGCGC
>JAJTBL010000328.1 GCA_021286925.1 Spirochaetia bacterium
TCATACCAAATGGATTTCATTCTTTTCTCATCTGGATTATGTGGTTATCGACGAAATGCATACCTATCGAGGCATCTTCGGCAGTCATGTCGGGAATGTTATCCGCAGGCTCAAGCGTATCGCCGCTTTCTATGGTTCCAAACCCTGTTTTATTCTTTCATCAGCGACCATTGCGAATCCGCAGGAACTCGCCAACATGCTGATCGAGGATGAGGTTGACCTCATCGACGAAAATGGGGCGGGCACATCAGAAAAGACCATCATCTACTACAATCCGCCGGTCTTGGATCCCTTGCAAGGCATACGCCGTTCCAGCGCACTCGAATCAGAAAAAATAACGCTCAAACTCCTGTCCATGGGCATAAAGACAATTCTCTTTGCCCGGTCTCGACTCAAGGTCGAACTCATAGCTTCCTACCTAAACGAACACCTTGCCAATCCCTTCAATGAGAATTCCCACATTCGGATCAGTCCTTATCGTTCGGGTCTCCTTCCTTCAGAACGAAGAGCTATTGAACGCGGGCTTCGAGACGGCAGTATTCAGGGCGTTGTGTCGACTAACGCCTTGGAACTCGGCATCGATATCGGAGGGCTGGATGCTGCGGTCATGGCTGGCTATCCCGGCAGTACCGCCTCATTCTGGCAGCAGGCGGGCAGGGCAGGCCGGAGAGGCACCGCCTCGATAGCGGTCATGGTAGCTACCAGTTCTCCGCTGGATCAGTTTTTTGCCACGCATCCTGAGTATTTCTTCTCGCAAAAGCCCGAGAAAGGCCGGGTTGATCTCAATAATGTCTACATCTTCATGGATCATGCGAAATGCGCCGCCTTCGAACTTCCTTTCAATGATGGAGCCGATTCGAATTTTGGAAGAGCCGGCAAGGAAGATTTGGCAGGAGCGCTGGAAATTCTTGAGGCAGAAGGGGTTGTCAGGAAAACCGAGGGGCGGTGGTTCTGGGCCAGCGAAGGTTATCCAGGGGAATCAGTTTCACTGCGATCAGCCCGGTCTGACAATGTTGTCATCGTGGATACGACCAATGGCGCCCACGCCGTTATAGGCGAGATGGATCGCCCCAGTGCAAAGGAATTGATTTTCGATAATGCAGTTTACATTCATAACGGCACGCAATACATGGTCGAAAAGCTGGACATCGAAAATCGGATCTGCAAGGTTGTTAAAAAAGATGTCGAGTACTGGACTGATTCGATTGTTAAAACTGATCTGGAAGTTCTCACGGAAGATGAACATGTCAGCTTTGAGGCATTCTCTCTGGAATGCTTCGTCGGCGATGTCCTGATCCGAGATCAGGTGCAGAAATTCAAAAAGCTCAGGTTTCATACCCACGAAAACATCGGTTATGGTGAGGTTTATCTGCCTCCTGAAGAAATGCAGACCCGCGCTGCAATGTTCGTGGTAGAACCGAAATCCCCGGCTGGCCGGTTTCTGGATGCTCTTTCGCCCGCACAGGCCCAGGACGCGCTCTCCGGCGCCGGCAAACTGCTCAAATCGCTGGCTCCGGCTTTTCTGCTCTGCGACCCGGTTGATATCGGCATGGTTGCGCGTGTCAAAGATCCTCATTTCCAAAAATCAGCGCTTATCTTTTTTGACAAATATCCGGGCGGTACCGGGCTTTCTGAAGCCTTTCCTGACAGAGCGAAGGAGCTCTTCATGGCTGCTGAGGAGCGGGTTTTTGCCTGCGGATGCAAAGATGGCTGTCCTTCCTGCGTCGGCGCGGATTTGCCGGCAATCAAGCAGATCGCCCGGCATTTCTTAGCGCTTTGCTCTGCAGATGGCAGCTTGTCAGGTGCACAGAGCGATCTTGAAGGTGGTAGTCAGGAGAAAGCATGGCTTCGTTGAAAGCAAGGCTCGAGCGCTTGAAAAGTCTGGGGCTGGATTTGGAACCGGCTTCCGGGCTTGAAAAACATCGGGCCGAAAAGCGAAACCGCAGCGGCACCGCTTCGGAAGGCCCTCCTGCGCCAAAAGAACCAAGCCGGGAACCATCGTCTCATCCCCGTGGCGCCGAAGGCACCGAGGCGAGCGCTGAACGAGGTTTTTTACCTGGCTGGGAAAGGCTTGCGCCGCATGTTTTCATGAAAATAACCGAGGCCAGTCTGAGCGTCAGCACGCGAATGCTTGATTTCCGCAATTTCGCGCCAGTGAGTTCTGCCAGAAAAACGGCCCAGGACCTTGCCGTGCAGGATGTGCCTCTGCAGGATGTCCCCA
>JAJTBL010000329.1 GCA_021286925.1 Spirochaetia bacterium
CCGGATGCCAGCCTTCGTTTCGGCAGCTGAGTGAAACAAGCTTGCCGATGTCCTCATCATCTTCGACTATCAGAATATCCGGCATGGAACACCTTCAATCATTGAGCTCAGTATGAATACCTTCTACCATGAAAACGATTGCCTCACAAGCATTAGTCATATGATCACCCAGCCGCTCCAGATAGCCTGAGAGCGTTATAATCTTTGCCGCTTGCTCAGCAAGTTCAGGATTCTGGTGAATTAAAAGCAGGGTATCTTTGACCACCGCTTTATGCGCATGGTCTATTTCATCATCCATCTTTGCAATGCTTCTGGCGTGGATACTGTCACGCTCGATAAACGCTCTCGCTGTTCCATCAATCATGGCTCCGCATTGCTGTGCCATGGCGTCCAAGATATCGAACTGTTTCCAGACCGGCATATTGACAAAATGTTTGCCGGCTTTCGCAAGATGAACCGCGTAGTCTCCAGCCCGTTCAAAATCGCTCGCTATCTTGAGGAGCGAAACGAGCAAGCGCAGGTCGCTGGCCACCGGCTGCTGGGTTGCCATAGTCTGCGCAACTTCATCATCGATCGCCTGCTGAAGTCTGTCGATTTCGGCATCTTCTTCTTTGATGAGCTTGACTTTCTCCTTTTCGCCCTGCCGAAGCGCGAATCGCGATTTTTCGAGCGCTTCTTTTACCTTGATAGACATACTCAGAAAAAGCTCATTCAAATGGTCAATTTTTATTTTCAAACTCATGCTCTGCATGGTAATACTCCCTGAAAAAGTTCTCAGCCGAACCGGCCGGTAATGTAGCGCTCTGTTCTTTCATCCTCCGGACTCACGAAGAGCCGGTTGGTCGGCGCATATTCGACCAAGTCTCCCGAAAGCATGAAAGCGGTCATCTCAGATATTCGGCCTGCCTGCTGCATATTATGCGTGACAATGATAATGGTATATTGCTGTTTGAGATCGTGAATCAGGTTTTCGATGCTTGCGGTTGAGATGGGATCGAGGGCGCTGGTGGGCTCGTCCATCAAAATGATTTCCGGTTTCAGAGCAATGGATCGTGCGATGCAGAGCCGCTGCTGCTGGCCGCCAGACAGCGAAAGCGCGCTTTTTTTTAACTTATCCTTGACTTCATCCCAGAGAGCGGCCTGCCTCAGGCTTGATTCGACAAGATCATCAAGGTTATCGGTGAGCCCGTGAATCCTTGCAGCCCAAGCAATATTTTCATAAATGCTTTTAGGAAAAGGATTTGGCTTTTGAAAAACCATGCCGATGTGCCGTCTGACCGTGACCGGGTCGACATTGGGGTCATAGATGTTTTTTGAATGAAAAAGCACTTCCCCCGTCGTCCGGGTTCCCGGCATGAGTTCATTCATGCGATTTAATGCGCGCAGTGCCGTGCTCTTTCCGCATCCTGAAGGCCCGATAATCGCTGTCACAGCCTGGCGCGGCACCGAGAAGCTGATGTTTTTCACCGCCTGGACGCCATCCCTATATTCGACAACCAGATTTTTTATCTCCAGCGCCACATGATCCGAGACGAATTGCGGCAGGACCGTTGTCACAACGCTTGAGTTACCATATTCCATGCTTTTCACGCTCGCTTCTGTCTTCTTTGCGTCTTCAAATTCATCCTAGATTCAATACATCCTGAAAGCGTATTCATGGCTTTCGAAGTATCCATATCGCTCGGTATGAAGGTAGAGCCTTATAATAAAGTTTCGGTGTGGAAATTGTTAAAAAATTGTTAAATGCGCCAATTCCAAAACGTTTTTATTTTTAAAAATGGCTTTACGGTTTCTCGCAATTGTTGAGAACCGCAATGAAACAAGTGCATTTTAAAGTGGGTCTTTCAAAGAAAATAGCTTTTCCATGCTGGACAGTTATTCGCCAGAAAGCCTCCAGAAAGAGCCTCCAGAGAACGAAACGCTTCGCGAACTGAAATCCTGCTGACCTCCAATTTCTTACAAAATTAAAGAAAAAGGCCAACCATTCAGCCCTTCAGCATCTTTCGTATGTCGGTCACGCGCTCAACCCCTTTCCGCTGCATCCAGGCCTTGATCCCTTCCAGGATTTTATGCGGCGCTTGCGGATCGCTGAAAAGTGCGGTCCCGACCTGCACGGCGCTCGCGCCCGCCAGGAGGTATTCGAGCGCATCCGATGCCGAAGCGATGCCGCCCAGGCCGATAACCGGGATGGTAACAGCTTTGGCGACTTTCC
>JAJTBL010000330.1 GCA_021286925.1 Spirochaetia bacterium
AGGCGGTTCGGATACAAGTTTTAAGGCATGTCCGGGTGCTTCCCGCGCCCGAAATCATGCTTTTCAATGCTTTTGAAGGTTCCGCTCGCGGGGTCAAACCGCGTTGTCGCCGTCGCGAAGGCGCGGTTGATTGCCCCGGTAAATGCGACAATCGAGGGAGCGCCAGCGGTAAAACGGTGCTCCCGATCCATAATCCACAGCATATCGGCGTAGTGCAGTGCCAATTCGATCTCATGCGTGCAAAGTATGACAGCCTTTCCGGATGCGTGCGCCAGCCGCGCCGCAACCGAAAAAATTTCTATCCGCGAAGGCGCATCGAGGAAGGCGGTCGGCTCATCGAGGATCAGAATCGGCGTATTCTGCGCAATTACCCGCGCTATCAGGACTTTCTGCTTTTCCCCGTCGGAAAGCGAGGAAAACGCCTGCTGCTGGAAGGCGGCCATCCCAACCGCTTCGAGCGCCTGCAGGACGTGCTCGCGATCATCGGATGAAAGCCGGTTCCGGGAATCGGTATAGGGATACCTGCCAAAAGCCGCAATATCGAAAACTGAAAAATAGCCGGTTTCCATTCGCTCGTTGAACACACAGGCGATTTTTCTGGAGCGTTCTTCAGCGCTGAGCTGGCGCAAGGGCTTGCCCGCAAGCAGAATGTCGCCGTGCAAAAAAGGCTGAAGTCCCGCCAGGGTCCGCAGAAGGCTGGATTTTCCCGAGCCGTTCGGCCCGACCAGTACCGTCAGGCTGCCTGCCTGGACAGAGAGTGCAATGCCATCAGCGAGCAGGTGTTGCTTTTTGCCTTTTCCCCACCCGATTGCAAGGTTGCTGGCGGAAAGCACAACCTGCGAAGTTCTTATTTGTTCTGCAGGTAAATTCGGCTTAGTCTGCTCACTGGTGCGATCAGGCAGACCCGGAATATGCCGATAAGGAGCCGATCGGCCGGCTCCAGGAGGATTCAGCGGTTTTTCGGATTCGATTTTCATGGCTCGCCGCCTCCTGCCGCAGAACTTCGGACAAATATCGCAAGAATAAAGGGCGCCCCAATCAGGGCAAGCAGGGGATTGATCGGAAGTACGGTTCCGCCGCCAGGAAGCTGGGACGCGATATCGGCGACCAGCGCTATGACAGCGCCGGTGAGCAGGGTGCCCGGCAGTAAAACCGCATGGTCTGAACTCTTAAACACCCGGCGCGCGGCTTGCGGCGCAGCGATGCCGAGAAAAGCGATCGGACCGCAGAAGGCTGTCACGCTTCCCGCCAGCAAAGCCGCAGCGGCCAGCAGTTTTGTCCGCTCATGCCTGACCTGAATCCCCAAAGTCAGGGCAAAGGTATCGGAAATGATAAACGCATTGAGCGCTTTGGACGACGAGACTGTCAGCAGAAGCCCTGAAAGTATCGCCAGGCTGAATACCGGCAATTCGCCCAGCCTGACACCCGAAAACGAACCATAGGTCCAGCCCATGTAGAGCTGAACCTTTTGCGGCGTTCCGAAAAAAATCAAAAGGGACACGAGACTTCCTGTCAAATAGCCGATCAGCAAGCCGACTATCAGCAAGGTAACCCCGCGTTCAAATTTCCGTGAAAGAAAAAGAATGAGGGCAAGCACGAGCCCTGCACCCGCACTTGCCGCTATTACCAGCGCGGCATACCCAAACGTCGCAAGCCCGCCTAAAAGCGCGGAGCTCGTATTGCCGGTCGCCAGAATCAGGAACCCTACCCCCAGGGAAGCTCCTGAGCCAATACCAAGGGAATCCGGTCCCGCGAGCGGGTTTTTAAAAACAGACTGCAGAATGAGCCCTGAAACGGCAAGTGCCATGCCAGCCAGAAGGGCTGTCAGTGTCTTTGGAACTCTGAAAATTCTGACAATCGTATTCCATTCCGCATGGTCTGAAGCGCCGAACAAAGCCTTTCCAACGTCGCGCAAAGGAATTCTGACCGAGCCGATGCTGATATCCAGCGCCAGCAGGAGGACAATCCCGGCACAGAGGATTGCAAAAAGCCGTTTGGAGTTCATAAGACCGCGCCGTACTTCGTGATCATTTCAATTTTCGATAGTAGACGAATTCATGCGCCGGCATCAGCTCTGGATGCAGAATGGCCATCATGTCTGCCAGAACTACCTGCGGCTTCATGAAACCCGATTCAAAATAATCATTGCCCCCCTGGGGACTCATCCGAAGATTATTGTTCCAGACCTGCCCGTTTTTCAAAGCGGG
>JAJTBL010000011.1 GCA_021286925.1 Spirochaetia bacterium
TCTGAAACCTGCGCACTGAGTACGCTTGGCTGTTCTGAATTTTTCGAAATTCCCGCAGGCGCGATTTTATTTTGCTCGAACAGCGGCGAATTCGAATTGACCAGTTCCGACATAAACAAGAAGCCCAGCGCCTGCCTTTTCGAATATATCTACTTTTCAAGGCCAGACAGCATCTGGAATGGCTTGTGTATTCATCTCGTCCGTAGAAAATTCGGCGAAGAACTCGCAAAGGTCGCGCCGGTGGAAGCCGACATGGTCATTCCGGTTCCCGACTCTTCCATTTCGGCAGCAATCGGCTATGCGCATGAATCCAGAATTCCCTATGGTGAAGCCTTTGTTAAAAATCGATATATCGGCCGAACCTTTATTGAACCGACAACATCGCTCAGGCAGAAAGGCGTCCGGATGAAATTCAATGTGCTCAAAGACTCGGTTGAGGGAAAGCGGGTGATTGTCATTGATGACTCGATTGTGCGCGGCAATACGATCAAGCCGCTTGTGACCCTTTTGCTCAACGCGGGAGCTCGCGAAGTCCATGTACGGGTTGCAAGTCCGCCGGTTAAATACCCTTGCAGAATGGGCGTCGATATGGGAGAGCGGGAAGATCTGGTTGCTAACCGTCTGGATGCGCAGGAGCTGGCGCGCTGGAGCGGTGCTGTTTCGCTGGCATATTTGCCGCTTGAATCAATAAAAAATGTTCTTGGAATTTATTCGGCATGCTGCACTGCGTGTTTTTCCGGTGATTATCCCTTCAAAGTCAGAACCAATAATTCCAAAACCCAGTTTGAGCCGTGATGAAAATTGGCAGGAGGCTTGCATGAAAATTCTTGTATTAGGAAGCGGCGCCCGTGAACATGCGCTGGCCTGGAAAATAAAAATGTCGCCGAAATGCGATTCACTCTGGTGTGCGCCGGGAAACGCGGGGACTGCAGAAATCGGAACGAATATCGCGCTCGATATAGCCAATCCGGCTGAGGTTGCTAAATTCGTCGAAAAAAAACGCATTGACCTTGTTGTTATAGGGCCGGAGCTGCCGCTTGCCGCCGGTGTGGCTGATACACTCAAGACTATGCCGCCTGCTGTACGGCCGCTTGTTTTCGGACCCGTCAAAGCCGCTGCGCTGATGGAGACATCGAAAGTTCACGCAAAAAAATTCATACGGGCGCATGGCATTCCAACCGCTGACTTCAGCGTTTTCAGCGAAAGCGGCAAGGCGCTCAGCTTTGTCGAGAGCGCTCCATGGCCATTTGTCATCAAAGCTTCCGGCTTAGCTTCAGGGAAAGGCGTATTTCTTCCAGAAAATTCTGATGATGCGAAGCGCATCATAAAGAATCTGCTTGATGATAGAGCGTTAGGCGACGCAGGAAGTGAAATTGTTATCGAGGAGCGGCTTTTTGGAGAAGAGGTTTCGCTCCTCGGCTTCTGCGATGAAAACACGGTTTTGCCGATGCCGCTTGCACAGGATCACAAACGCCTTCTTGAAGGCGATTGCGGGCTAAATACTGGCGGGATGGGCGCGATCGCCTTGGGAACTCAAGCCTCCTTGCGGCAGGCTCAGGAATGGGCTGAAAAATTCCTTCTGCCGGTCATCACAGGGCTGCAGGAAGATTCTGTTCAGTACCGCGGTGTTCTCTATGCTGGACTTATCCTGACGAGCCAGGGGCCGAAAGTTCTCGAGTATAATTGCAGATTCGGCGACCCTGAAACACAGGCCATCCTGCCATTGCTTGATTCCGATTTGCTTGAATTGCTGACAGCGTGCGCGGAAGGCCGCCTGTCAGCTTTAAAGCCGAAATGGAAAGATGAAGCCTCTGCTTCGATCGTTCTGACGTCAAGCGATTACGCGCAGGATGTAAAGACTTTTGGCGGTTCCATTATCAGAGATTTCGGCGGTCCGGAAAAAAACAGCATGATTTTTTATGCCGGAGCCCGGCGCGAAGGAGACGTTATACGAGCTCATCGGGGCCGCGTTCTGTGCGCTTCAGGATGGGATGTTTCACTATCCTCGGCTTTGGGAAAAGCCTATTCCAGAATTTCCCGAATCGAAATGGCACAAGGAAGATATCGAAAAGACATTGGCTTCAACCGGCAATTTCTCCATAATCTGGAAAAGGGGGAGGGCGAGGGCATGGCCGCTTCTTCCGCTGTATCAGCTTCAGAAGCGTATCGGTCTGCCGGAGTTGATATTGACGCTGGCGACCGAGCGGTAGCATTGATGTCTGCTGCAGTCAAGGCAACCTATACGCCTCATGTGCTTGCAGGAATCGGCGCGTTTGGCGGCGTCCTCGATACCAAGGCATTCAGCGCTGTTGAAAATCCTGTCCTCGTCGCCTCAACCGATGGTGTCGGCACCAAGGTAAAACTTGCCGCGATGCGCGGCTCTTACACAACCATTGGACAGGATATCGTCAACCATTGCATTGATGATATTCTGGTTCAGGGTGCAACACCTCTGTTTTTCCTTGATTACTTCGCGGCATCGACTTTGAAACCGGAAATGGTCGCGCAGGCGGTTTCCGGCATGGCTGAAGCATGCAAGGCCTCAGGCTGTGTGCTCATCGGCGGTGAGACCGCGGAGATGCCCGGTGTCTATGAAAAAGGCGAATTCGATATTGCCGGCACTATCGTCGGGGTTGCGGATAAACGAAAACTCCTGCCAGCCGGAAACCTGAAAGCCGGCGACATGCTGATCGGCCTTCCTTCATCCGGCCTGCACACCAACGGTTTTTCGCTCGCACGAAAAGTATTTTCCAAGCAGGAGCTTTTCGCTCCATTTGCAGACACCGGGAAATTGCTGATAGATATTCTCTTGGAACCGCATCGACCATATCTGAGATATCTGGAAAAGCTTCTCTTTGAGCCTGAAAACCCGATTAAAGCACTTGCCCACATTACAGGCGGAGGCTTTGAAGGCAATGTTGCGAGAATTCTGCCGCATAACCTGTCCGCGGTCATCGATACATCGCGTTGGCCGATTCCGCCGGTATTTTCCGCCATCGCCGGGCATGGCAAAATTCCCGCCGTTGAAATGTATCGAGTTTTCAACATGGGCGTTGGCATGGTTGCTGTCATCAGCCCCGAACATTTTGAAGCGGTGAGAGCTTCTATCGAGCTGGATTGCTGGAATATCGGTTATCTCCAGCCTGGAAACGGTGAAGTCATCATGCAGTATGACCAGGCGGGCTGGCGATGAAGCTGGTTGTTCTTGTTTCAGGGAACGGCAGCAATCTGCAGGCAGTTCTCGACGCAATCAAAGAGGGGCGCCTTGCTTCGACTGTTGAACTCGTCATATCGAACAGGCTGGATGCCTTTGCCCTTGAACGCGCCAGGCAAAACCGGATTCCATTTCTGGCCTTTCCTTCGCGCGCTTCACTGCCTCGCAAAAGCTATGAAACGATTCTGGCACGGACGGCTCTTGCCTTTGAGCCGGATTACATACTCCTTCTGGGATGGATGAAAATTCTGACTTCGGTTTTTATCGATAATTTTCCAGGCAGAATTATCAATCTTCATCCAGCTTTGCCAGGCACATTCCCCGGAACTCATGCGATTGAAAGGGCTTGGGAAGCCTATCAGGCAGGCACAATCCATGCAAGCGGCGTCATGGTTCATTATGTCCCCGATGAAGGTGTCGATTCAGGACCGGTAATCGGCAAAAAAGAAATTCTGATGACAGGGATCAAGACTTTAGAAGAGTTCGAGCGCATAACGCACGAGACTGAACATGAACTTGTCGTCGCAGCGCTGCAGGAACTTGAAAAAAACTGGAACAAGCTTTGCGGTAAGGAGATACAAGCATGAAAAACGCACTGATTTCGGTGTATGAAAAAACAGGCCTTGAAAAATTGGCAAAAACGCTGACTGACCACGGCTGGAACATTCTGGCTTCCGGCGGAACCGCGAAATTGCTGTCCTCAGCCGGCATCACGGTTCGTGAGGTTTCGGATTATACAAAATCACCGGAAATCCTTTCAGGCCGCGTCAAAACTCTGCATCCAGCGATCCATGGCGGTATTCTCGCAAGAGGCACTGAAGAGGACCAGCTGCAGCTGGAAAATCTGGGTTTTGAAATGATCGACCTGGTTGTTGTAAACCTGTATCCTTTTGAAAAAACGGTCGCTATTCCTGATGTCAGCGAAGCTGAAGCCATCGAGCAGATCGATATCGGCGGTGTTGCCTTGCTTCGAGCCGCTGCGAAAAACCATGATCGTGTAACGGTAGTCTCTGACCCGGCCGATTACCAGGTGATAATCGATATTGTGGAAGCGGGAAAGGAAATTCCTGCTGAATTGAAAAAGAACTTCGCGCTGAAAGCTTTCAGACAGACAGCTTCTTACGATACTGCTATATCAGGTTGGTTAGCAAAACAGCTTGGCGGTGAATCCTCTCAGAGTTTCACACTGAAAGGGTATCACGCTAAAACGCTGAGATATGGAGAAAATCCTCATCAGCACGCTGAATATTATTCTGCCGAGCCGGGCGCAGGTATTTTCGGCGGTGCTGTACTACAGGGAAAGGAACTCAGTTACAATAACATTCTCGATCTCGATGCCGCGTGGCAGGCAGTCAGCAGATTTGAGAGACCGGCAGTTGTCATCGTCAAACACCTTTCGCCGTGCAGTATCGCCCAAGCTCCTTTGCCAAAGGCGGGGAATGCGTCTGGCAATGCGGCTGCGGCAGAAAATGCGCCAGATGAAGCCCCGCTGGTCTCCGCGCTCACGCAGGCAATCGCATGCGATCCGGTATCGGCCTTTGGCGGCGTGATTGCTGTCAACCGCGAGTTTTCAGGCGAGTGCGCTCGCAATCTTGGCTCGCTGTTTGTCGAATGCATCATTGCGCCAGCCTTTTCGAAAGCGGCAATCGAAATTCTTGCAAAAAAGAAGAACTTGCGGCTGGTCGTACCTGGTGCCCTCAAGCCGCAGAGCGAAATTCGTTCTGTCCTGGGAGGATTCCTGCGGCAGGATATCGACGACGGAGATCCGGAGAACACCGCCTGGACTTTCGTCACCAAACGCGCACCCACGGCTGAAGAGACCGCCGCCCTCGGTTTTGCCTGGAAAGCCTGTATTTCAGTGAAGAGCAACGCCATCGTCCTCGCGAACGCGAACGCAACGGTGGGAATCGGAGGAGGCCAGCCCAACCGCGTTGATTCGGTCCGTATCGCCGTCACCAGAGCTGGTGAGCGTGCAAAAGGATCAGTCCTGGCCTCGGATGCATTCTTCCCATTCCCAGACTCTGTAGAAGAAGCCGCCAAAGCCGGAGTAACTGCGATTATTCAGCCCGGCGGTTCAATCCGCGACCAGGAAGCGATAGCCGCAGCGGACAGCGCGGGAATCGCGATGGTTGTCACCGGCGTTCGGCATTTCAGGCATTGATGGTATTCGAGAATAAGGAGAAATTAGCATGAATCCGCAGAGTGAAAAGCTTTTTGAAAACGGGATGGCCCTTACCTTTGACGATGTTCTGGTTGTTCCTTCCTACAGTGAATTATTGCCATCGCAGGTTGACATCAGAACCCGGCTTGCCAAGGACATCGTCCTCAATATTCCGCTCATTTCAGCGGCGATGGATACGGTGACCGAGTCGAGTCTCGCCATCGCGCTTGCCCGTATGGGCGGCATGGGCATCATTCATCGAAACATGTCTCCTGAAAAACAGGCCACGGAAGTGGATCGCGTCAAGCGCTCTGAATCAGGGATGATTCTCGATCCAGTCTGCCTCGAAAAAAATGCCTCGCTGGCGGAAGCCCGCGAGCTGATGCAGAAATTCAAAATTTCAGGCATCCCGATTGTTCAGGGCGAAGAAAAAAAATTGGTCGGCATTCTGACAAACCGGGATATCCGCTTCTGCAAAGATGACGATTTTAAAAAGCCGGTCAGTGAGTTCATGACCGCTGACAAGCTCATCACGGCACGGGTCGGCACAACGCTGGATGAAGCCCGCGACATTCTTCAGCGGTATCGGATCGAAAAACTGCCGCTCACCGATGAGGCTGGCTGTCTCAAAGGCCTCATTACGGTCAAGGATATTTCCAAGAAGGCGGATTACCCCAATGCAGCGCTCGACAAACTGGGACGCCTGCTTGTCGGCGCCGCTGTCGGTGTCGGCGCTGATCTCGAAAAAAGAATTCAGCTTCTCTCCTCGCGGAATGTCGATGCCGTGGTCATCGATACCGCGCATGGTCATTCCCGCGGAGTAATCGAAGCAATCAGAAGAATAAAAGCCGCGGTGCCGGGGCTTCCGGTCATTGCGGGCAATGTTGTCACGGCTGAGGGTGTGCGGGCGCTCGTGCAGGCTGGCGCTGACGCGGTAAAAATCGGTGTCGGAGCCGGTTCAATCTGCACGACTCGTATCATTTCGGGTGCTGGAATGCCGCAGCTTTCAGCCATCTATGAATGCGCGAAAGAAGCCGCGAAATTCGACATACCTGTCATAGCCGACGGCGGAGTAAAATATTCAGGCGACATGGTCAAAGCGCTGGTTGCCGGCGCGGACTGCATCATGCTGGGAAGCCTGCTGGCCGGTCTCGAGGAATCTCCCGGCGAGCTTGTCCTGTATAACGGCAGGCAGTACAAGACATACCGCGGGATGGGCTCGATGGGAGCCCTGCAAGGCTATGGCAAAGACCGCTACGCGACAGGGCTTGGCGGAGGAGAAAAGCTGGTCCCGGAGGGCGTGGAAGGCATGGTTCCCTATAAAGGAAAGCTTTCGGATTTCGTGTTCCAGCTGGTCGGCGGCCTTCGCTCCGGCTGCGGTTACGCGGGTGCCAAAACCTTGCAGGACCTAAAACAAAAAACAGGTCTGGTTCGAATCAGCAACGCAGGCCTGCTGGAAAGCCATCCCCATTCGATTACCATAACCAGGGAAGCGCCAAACTACCAGCGCGGCGATTTTTAACTGCATCCAGCCGCTCTGTTCTGAATATTGAAACGGACAGGGCGGCAGCCTGCCGGATAACCGGGCTAAAACCGCACAAGGCTCGATATTTTCTGGATAATCGTTGATTGTGGCGATATATTTCCGATAAAGAATAGAGGGAATCTTTGCTCAAGGAGTTGTCATGATCGATTTCATTGTCCAGGGCGGTGCGGTCCTGTGGGTTATAATGGCTTTGTCTGTCGTGGCCTGCGCCATCATTATCGAAAGATTGCTCTATCTCAGGCGAATATCCGTCGATGAAGACAAACTGTTTTTGCGCATCAAGGCCAGTCTTCTTGAAGGTCACTATAACGAAGCGCTCGCAATCTGCGATCAGAACCTCTCTCCCTTTTCAACCTTGCTGAAAGTCGGTATTGAAAATCGTCACCAGCCCGAACAAACCCAGCGGGATATCCTGAAAGACGCGGCTGCCCTTGAAGCACCGAAACTCGAACGCGGTCTCTCGGCGCTTGGCACAATCAGCCATATTGCGCCTCTTTTGGGACTTCTAGGCACGGTCACCGGCACCATGAAAGCCTTTGGCGTTCTGGGAAAATTCGGCGCGGTTAGTGACCCCGCAGCACTCGCAAGCGGCGTTTCTGAAGCTCTGATTACAACCGTCGGCGGCATCGTGGTCGCGGTTCCTGTCGTCATTTTTTACAATTACTTCGTTACCCGGGTCAATCTGATTCTGACCAAGCTCGAAAACCAGGTAAACACGCTGGTTCTGCTGATAAATGCGGCGAATCATGGCACCAGCGGGAAAGGTACCTCGGAGGAAGCATGAATTCACGAAGGCTCAGCCCGAAAATCTCCATTGACATGACGCCTCTCATCGATGTCATCCTCCAGCTCATTATCTTTTTCATGATAACCACGACGTTTCGTGCTGCGCCCGGTATTTCGCTTGACTTGCCAGGCTCAAGCACCGCTCAGTCAGTTTCTTCATCGGCATTGCAGGTGGTCGTCATGTCCGAAGATGAAATTTATGTCGATAAAACCAGGACAGATTTGAAAAATCTGTCCGCAACATTGCGTCAGCGGGTTGCCGGCTCGGATGGCACCCATATCCGCGCTGTTCTGGAGGGAAGAGCAGGCGCCAGTTATCAGCTTATCATCTCAGTCCTGGATGCGTTCAGGTTCAACGGCATCGAAAATGTCGGCCTCATTACGCGCAAGGAGAAAATGGTTCAATGAACGATCAGGCGAAACCTTCAGCCTCATTCCAGGAGCGCGAGGACAGAAAGCGCAGGTTGACCGCCTATGGTTTGACAATCCTGCTGTACGCTCTGGTATTTGGTTTCGGTATTTTCATTGGAATTCTTTCTCCAAAAGAACAGGCTTTTTCCAACTCCACCGTTGTCATCAATCTTGCAGGACCGGAGAAGCCCGAAATAGGACTCGGCTCGGTTGCCCCCTCTGAAAAGGGAGAGGAGAAAAAGCTGGAAGATAATCCATCGCCGCCTAAACCAGCTGTCGAGAGTCCGAAGGCTGAAACCCCAAAGACAAAAACCGAGACCGCAAAATCGGTTGAAAAAACAGTAGCCCCGCCAAAACAGCAAGCCAATCCCAGCACAAACACGGCTTCTGATTCCGCTGAACCGCTTTCCACTGCCAAAACACCGGGTCCCTCCTCATCGGCAGTACAGCCTGAAACCGTGCCGGCCGAGCCGTGGGTTCCCGGCCAGCGAGGTCCGGGGTCGCGGGTCAGCTCTTCAAACTCCGCGGTCAATGTGCCCGGGCAGGGTGAAGTTCCCTGGAGTCAAGGCAATTCGGTGCAAATCAGCAAAAAAGAAAAGGGGAATTCTTCAGAAACCTCACTGGGTGCTTCACAGGGAACTGTCGGCCATAATATCTATGTTCCGGTTTTTTACAGCCTGCCGCTTCCGCGAACGGTTCCAGCCTATATCTATGACGCCATTCCTGACCTTGTCCAGCCTCCGAATACGATTCTCTACACGGCTCAGGCACGCAAGAAGGCATTTTCGAACTTTTATGTCCGGGAAGGCGATCTTTTTCGATTGAAGAACGATGTTCCTTTAGATTATAGAGAACAATTGTGGCAGATCCTTGAAGATGCCGGATACGATGTCATGAACGCCGACTACAAGCAGGACAAGAACCTGATGCCGGTTGTTATAGGTTTTACCGTGACAAAAGATAATCAAATAAAGGGAGTAGAGATTTTACAGTCCTCGGGAGACCCTGAAATTGACAGGTCGGTCGTGTATGGCTTTAAGCGCGCGGCATTTTGGAACAAAACCGGTGAAACAGTGCCCGGGCGCTTTACCTATCGCTTCTGATTGTGCAGCTTTTGCCGGTGTTTCCAATCTTGTGCTGTACTTGCGCCCGTGAAAGACCTCGCCTGAGAAGTTACTGTATTGCTAAGGGCTGAGCTCGCTCAAGACAGTGTCTGGCAAAGTCACTGCGCTTGCCGTGAACCAGCGTCCACATAGTCGCTGTAGAGTTTCTCGCTGAAAAACACCTGTACTACTTCCGGATCGAATTGCTTCCCGCTTTCTTCCTGAATTTCGCGCAGAACACCATCCAGCGGCAAAGCTTTTCGATAAGGGCGTGACATAGCCATCGCATCAAAGGTGTCCGCGAGGGTGATGATCCGCGCGAGCTGGTCGATATCCTCGCCAGCTACCCCGTCGGGATAGCCATTTCCATCCCAGCGCTCATGGTGATGACGGACACCATTGATGGCGGGGAGGAAAAATTCGACAGTAGAAAGAATCTGGGCACCGATAATCGGGTGCATCTTGATGATATCGACTTCATCCGGATCAAGGGCTCCCTGCTTGTTCAGAATTCGCTCCGGAATGCCGATTTTTCCAATATCATGCAGAAGGGCTGCGATTTCCAGCGGTTCGATTTTCTCTGCCGGAAGCTTAAGAGCGGTTGCAATCTTGACCGCCAGCTTTCTGACCCGCTCACAATGACCCTGCGTGTACTGGTCTTTTGCCTCTATCGTCTCGGCAAGCGCCCGGACAGTCTGCATATTCGCCGCTTTCAGCTTCATGTAGGTATCATTCAGCTCGATGGCTTTTGACTGCATTTTCTTTTCAAGCGAAAGGCGATATGCCTCGTTTTTTCTGTCCTGCTCCGCCTTTTCAGCGACAACATCTCGATATTTCAGCGCTTTTTCTATAGTTTCGCTGATGTGTTCCAGCCTGCTCGGCTTGACCAGATAATCGAAAGCCCCATTTTTCATCGCGTCGAGCCCTGTCGCCAGGTCGTTAAAGGCGGTCAGCATGATAACCGGTGTAATCGGCTTGATTTCGCGGATTTTCGGCAAGGCTTCGCGGCCTGTCATGACCGGCATTCTGATATCCAGAAGAATGCAATCAGGATCGTAATCACCTGATTCCAGGTAATTGAGCGCTTCTTTTCCATTTTGAGCGACATGGATGTGATAACCCAATCGCCCCAACCCAATGGAGAGAACTTTTTGTATGGCCGGATCGTCATCAACAATCAGGATGCTTCGCAATGCTGGTGCTTTCATGGTTTCCTCATGGTTTTCTGTATCCGAGGAATGAGAAACGGAACCTGCTTCCTATACTCATCGTATCCCTGGAATACCTTAGGGAAAATGTAACGATCTTGGATGAAAATTAAAAGCAGGTTCATCGAATTCATGAGCAAAATTGTAAAAAAATAAGCGGAAATTCCCCGCAAAAAGCCGAGCGAAAGGCTGAAGAGGGCAAACCACCAGAATCCCGGATGCCGGCAGAATCGATATGAACCCGTCGTAACCAGCCCGTTTTCAGGGATGCCATGCTTTTTGCGTTCGATGCCGAATTCGAAAAAGACCGACCAGAGGAGCAAAATACCAGAGGTGATGGTTGTCAAGAGAAAAAAGGGCGACAGCCCGGCTCCGGGGCCGGGTCTCGGCACCATATAGACAAAGCTGGTCAGAATAAGAAGGTAGCCGGCGCGCTGGACGTTTCGCGAAAAATTCAATTTTTTACGAATCTGCAGCTGGTCTCCAATTATGAGGAGCAAAAATCCTGCCAAAATTAAAAATATCAGTACCATTGCGGCTATCATTATGCTATAGTATCGTTGTTTTTGCCAGCTCCATGTTTCAGGTATAGAGGTCGTTCAATGATTTTGGATGCATCAACTGTTATTCCCGCTTTGACGTTCTGCATTTATGTACCGTTCATCATTTTTGGCCTGTCGAGCAAAAAAGAAAAGATAAACTTTTCTTTCCTTATTTATATGGGATTCATGGCTCTGTGGAGTTTCGGCTCCTTCATGATGCATGCCAATACAAAGCTGCTGACGCCCCTGTTCTGGAACAAAGTCATGCTGGTTGGCCTGCTGGGCGGCCCCATCGCGATTCTGGGCTTGATGATTTACCTGTCGGAAACCAACAAGCGCCGGTATCGTATTTTCATGTATTTGGGGTATGTCATCTATCTTTTGCTGCTGTATTTGAATTTGACAGGCACAATCGTGACCGATGCCGGCTTCAATGCTGAAGGTTTTTATTATGAGCTTGGAAAAGGGGCGGTTGTTGCCTATTCTTTGTCGTATTTTTACCTGATCATCTCTATAGCGCTCATCGCACGAGAGATTGCGGTAAACGAAAACAAGTTCAAGCGAAAAACCCTGAGGCTGGTCGCGGGCGGCGCTTTTATCATGCTGGCTGGTGTTGCGGTTAATCTGTACGGTCCGCTCGGCAAATACCCGATAGACCTTGCCGCCGCTACGATCAACGCAGCCATCATTTTCTTCGCGGTCTATAAATACCGGCTTGTCCACTATTCTTCGGTTGTTCTGAATATCCTGCTTACCATTTTTGTTTCTCTGCTGAGCGGCCTTATTTTCCTGTTTATTTTCATACCGATTTTCCATCTCGATCGCCAGGTTCCCTTCCAGCAGTTAACCCTGATTTCGCTCATTCTCGGCATTTTTTCTTCTGTGGTTCTCTCGCCTTTGCGGACTACAACCCTTGAGTTTCTCGAGCGGCTTTATGGCGGGAAGACGTTTACCTATTACCAGAATTTGCGGAATTTTTCGGCAAGCCTGACTGCCATTGTCGAATTGGAAAAGCTGGGGACACTCACGGTTGAAAGAATCATGGCAACCTTCAACCTCGAGTGGGCTGTCATGTTTGTGAACGATTATGGTGCTCGGAATTTCAAGCTGAATGCGGCGCAGAATCTTCCATTTGGGAACACCATAATTTCCGGTTATGACGAATCAATCATCCTGCAGCGCGGCGATGAACTTATCCGGAAGTACCTTCAGCACAGCGGCGGCAACAAGAAAACTATAGATTATATTACTGTTCCGCAGGATACCATCAGCATCAACCTGGAACGGAACGGGAGCCGGGAGTCGGTCAACGCGAGCCTCATATTGCCGCTTCGGTTTAAGGAACGGTTGAATGGTTTTATCATGCTCGGTCCGAGAACTGACAAGGATTATTACAACCAGTTCGATCTGGAAATACTGCAGCTGCTGGGTGATCAGTGTTCGGTCGCGCTTGAAAACGCAATAACGTTCGAGCGTTTGCGCCAACAGCAAAAACGCCTTCAGCATATCAATAACGAGCTGGTCATCAGCCGGAATAAGCTTGAAGCCTTTTTTGACGGTATCACGACACCCATTTCGATTCAGGATATCAACTACAACATTGTCGCGGCCAACTACGCGGCACGCCGGTATTTTGAAAAATCCGCTGAAGAGATTATCGGGAGCAAGTGTTACAAGGTTTTCTTTGACCGCGACCGGCCATGTCTGGAGTGCATGGCACAAGATTGTCTGCACACCAAGCTCCCCTTTACCGCAGAGCGGCAGGACGCGAAGGGCATTATTACCTTCTCGCTGAATTTCTACCCAATTCCGGTTCCCAAAGATTCCCAGCTGATTTTCCTCGAGTTTTTCCAGGATATAACCAAGCAGAAAACGCTGCAGGAAGAACTCATCCAGTCGGAGAAGTTAGCTGGCATTGGAACGCTGGTGTCGGGCATCGCGCATGAAATCAACAATCCGCTCGGAGGAATTCTGGGCACTGCTGATCTCATTCTCGCCGAGTCGGAGGAGGGTTCTACCGTACGCGAATATGCGCAGGATATTATCAGGTACGCGCAGAACGCCGCTGACGTCATCAGGGATCTGATGACGTATTCACGGAAAAACCGAAGCTCCAGCGAAATGATCAATATTGTCAATGTGCTGGAAAATTCGCTCAAGATGGCGATGCGCGGCATCGACTTCCGTTCAGTCACGGTCCGCAAGAATTACAACCAGACTGATATGATTCAGGCGAACGCGATAGAAATCCAGCAGGTTCTGCTCAATCTGATTGTCAACGCCGTCCAGGCGATGAACGGAGATGGTGTGCTGAGCCTCGATGTCAAACAGGAAGACTCGGATATCATCATTGTTGTGCAGGATACCGGCAAGGGAATTGAAAAAGAAAATATTGACAAAGTGTTCAATCCCTTCTTCACAACCAAGGAACCAGGTGTCGGAACCGGCTTGGGGTTGAGTATCGCCTATCATATTATATCCAAAGCGGGCGGAAGAATTCTGTTGGATTCGGAAGCGGGGAAGGGGACAACCTTTACCATTATATTGCCGGCGGCCAATCAGGAGCGCAACAGAATTCGCTTCATTCATGCGAAAGAAACACGGCAGCTCGAGGATAGTTTCTTCATCCAGCGCAAAGTGTTGGTTGGGGAAAAGGGATATCAGGAAGAGACAATCCGCCGGAAAGAAGACGAATCTGCCTTCCATGTGGTAGCCTATAAGGGCTTGCAGCCGGTCGGCACCTGCATTCTCCATTTGAGCACCGATGAAGGCAAAATTCCTATTGAAGCGAATTTCGACCTCTCAGGATTCAAGGACGAATATCCGTACGCTGAAATTGACAGGCTTGCTGTTGTCCGTGAAGAGCGCGGCAGTATTATCCCCTTCAGCATCATGACACTGGCATACCTGTATGGCCGGGCGCGCGGCGCGAAAAAGATTTTCCTCGATGTATTTTCCGATGAAACCAAGCTCATCAAGATGTACGAAAAACTCGGTTTCAAGATTATTGGCTCATACAACAAGCCGCTTTCCTGCACGGTAATGATGATGGATCATACCTCACAGTACGAAACAGAAGCGTCAAGGATGGAGCATTTTGTCAAGCCGTTCTTCTCGAGGCTTGTTCCGAAAATCGATTTTACCGGTGAGGATCGCGAACATGTGATGCGGGTCATCAATGCCATCAAGGCAAAGTTCCCCAAAGACAAAGATCAGTCTGAAGAAAGCTGAGTGCCGGCGGATTTCTGCTAAAATCGAATAATCGCTCCGGAAGCCTGTGAACGGTAGATGCCTTCGATAAGCTTAACCGCCTCCCGGCCTTCTTCGGCTGAAACCATGGGCATTTTGCCGTGCATAATTGCGTTGCTGAAATCTTCGATCTGACGGGCGAAAAAATACCAGGTTGCGTCAATGGTCGAGAAAAACGCGCTGTCTTCCTGCTTCCACCGCTCCAGAAGATGCTGCTGGCCAGGGATGGTCCAGAGATCATTGATCGGCGGCTCGAGTACTCCGCTTCTTCCTGCTATGAACATCGCGCCGCCATCGGTCTGGACACCAGCGGAAGCTCCCGAGCTTCCGTGGATCTGCACCTTGGCGTGAATGCCCGGCTCCTGTGAATTCGATACAAAAATCGATGCCAGCGCGCCTGATTTGAATCTGACAACCGCGGCCGCGCTGTCGTCGACTTCAATGTATGGATGATTGACATTAGCCCAGAAC
>JAJTBL010000331.1 GCA_021286925.1 Spirochaetia bacterium
TGTGAAATTCCTTGACAAGGTAAATCAGGAATATACCGAAATCTTTGATGAGATCGGAATCCTGGCAAAATAAGTTGTTTTGAGGAACCTCTGCAATCTCTTGCTCCTTGAATCGGGAGCATGGGGTGCGGGGGTATTGATTCACCAAAAAGCATGCAACAACAGGGAAACAGCCTTTCGGGAGGTTGCGACATGGTTTTGACTATTCAGGTTATTTCAGATCTTTTTTATCTGGTACTCGCTTTGGCATATGGGATTGGGGCGCTTTCTCTTCCGGAAGCGATGTTCGGCGATCCCTGGGCGCCTCGGATTTATCCTTTAATTATTGCTTGCGGCATGGCGATTCTTTCAGTGGTACTGCTTGTCGGTGAGCTGAAAAAGCAGCGAAGCGGCAAGGCAGATGCTGCGGTCAGGTTCTCCATCGACAGTGATGGCATGATTGTTGCTTTCGTGACCGTTTCCAGTCTTCTTTATACCTTTCTTTTCAACCGGCTCGGATTCATTCTTTCGACCTTTCTCTTTATGGAATCAATCATGCTGTTCATTTCAAAGGCGAAAAAAATGCTGTGGCCAACGGTAATAGCGATTGTATTCGCTGTTGCGGTTTATTTTGGTTTTGTCAATCTGCTTGGCGTTACCCTGCCTGCAGGAATTCTGGAATTCTAGGAGACTATGATGGAAAGTATTTTTCAGAACCTGGGTATCGGGCTTGCGGTCGCCATTCAGCCGATCAACCTTCTGTGGGTGACGATCGGCGGCATACTGGGAACAATAATCGGCATGCTTCCCGGAATTGGTCCAGCTTCGGGCGTTGCGCTTCTGCTGCCGCTCACCTTTAAAATGGGGCCGGTTGGCGCGCTCATCACGATGGCTGGTGTTTATTATGGCGCCATGTATGGCGGCTCGCGGGCTTCCATCCTTATCAATACGCCGGGAGACGGTGCGGCCATCGCGAGTTGCTGGGATGGCTATCCTCTGGCAACCAAAAAAAAGCGGCCTGAAGCGGCACTTGCTATTTCCGCTATCGCTTCATTTATCGGCGGCATGATCGCGACCGTGTTTATGATTTTTCTTTCTGCACCGCTTGCGAAGCTGGCTATTAAATTCGGACCGGCGCAGTATCTTATGCTGTATCTTTTTGCATTGTCCGCTACCGCTTCAATGTCAGGCGAAGGAAAAGTCATCAAAGGCTTCGTTGCAATGTTCCTCGGCCTCATGATTTCCACCATTGGTATCGATTCGCTGTCCGGTGTGCATCGTTTTACCTTCGGTCTGATGGAACTGCAAGGCGGAATTGACTTCCTCATTGCCATTATCGGTATTTACGCCTTGGGTGAGGTGTTTGAAAGCCTGAAGAGCATCGGCAAGGGCAAAACCAAGATTCAGAAAAAATTTGGAAGAATATGGATTACCAAGGATGACTGGAAACGAAGCTGGCCAGCTATTCTTCGTTCGACACCGCTGGGATTTTTAGTCGGCGTCCTTCCCGGTACAGGAGCGACGATGGCTTCCATCATGGCGTACAATCAGGAAAAGAATCTCTCCAAACATAAAGAAGAATTCGGCGAAGGCGCGGTTGAAGGACTTGCAGCTCCTGAAGCGGCAAACAACGCGGCTTCTGTCGGAGCGCTCATTCCGATGATGACGCTTGGTGTTCCGGGCTCTGGCACAACTGCCATCATGCTTGGCGCTTTGATGATGCTCGGTCTCCAGCCCGGCCCGCTGCTCTTCTCCCGAACTCCGGAAATTGCCTGGGGTGTCATTGCCTCGATGCTGATTGGAAATATCGTGCTGGCAATCATCAATTTGCCCATGGCGGGCATGCTGGTTCGAATTCTCTCGGTACCTGAGCGAATTCTCTATCCCATCATTCTGGGCCTTGCATTCCTCGGCACCTATTCCATATCGAATACAACCTTTGACTTCCTGATCGTTATCGGCTTCGGGCTCTTGGGGCTCTTTATGAAAAAGTCAGGTTTCCCGACTTCACCGATGGTGCTGGGAGCGATAATCGGCGGCGCGATTGAGGAAAAATTCAGGCAGGCGTTGACCATTTCCAATGGAAGTTATGCGGTATTCGTTTCTGATCCCATAACGATCGTTCTGCTGGTGTTGACCCTCGGTTCATTCCTTTTGCCGCTATTCAAGAAGAAAGAGAAAAAGGCATAAAAGGCAAGGGCTGTCATGGGAACGATGGT